>CAZLJL010000109.1:0-6136 GCA_964559785.1 uncultured Bifidobacterium sp. | reverse complement strand
TCGTCAGCGCGGCAATCGCCATACCAGTCATACCAAACGCGTTGCCGCGTCTTGCCGTGGCTGGGTGCGACAAACCCTTCAAAGCCTGGATGAAACAAATCGAGGCAATCAGATACAGCAGGGTGACAAGATTCATGCTCATGGGATTACGCCCCTTCCTTGTTCTGCGACTTGGGCTGTTTTTTCTTGAACATTTCCAGCATCCGCTGCGTCACCAAAAAACCACCAAATACATTGACCGCTGCGAGCGCAACTGCCAGCGTTCCCATGAACTGTCCAACCGGACCTGTCGTCAAGGCTGCGGCTAGCATGGCACCCACGATAATGATGGCTGATACCGCATTGGTAACGGCCATCAGCGGTGTGTGCAATGCGGGCGTCACCGTCCAGACGACGTGGTACCCGACGTAAATCGCCAAGACAAAAATAATGAGGTTGGTAATGGTGTAGCTAACTTCCATGATGTCCTCTGCTGGTAGCTTTACTTTTTTATTCCGGAGACACGATTACTGCCATCTACGAACACAATCTTGGGGTGGTGATTGACAACCATTGCCTCGCTCATCGGAGCGTACGTGCAAATAATCAGCAAATCACCCCGTTGCGCAAGCCGTGCCGCCGCACCATTCAGCGAAATCTCACCACTGCCTCGCTGACCTTTAATGGCATAAGTGGAGAAGCGCTCGCCATTGCTGACGTTGTAAAGTTCGATCTTTTCGAACTCTCGAATATCAGCGGCGTCGAGCAGATCCTGATCGATCCCGCATGAGCCTTCGTAATCCAAAACACACTCGGTCACCGTGGCGCGATGAATCTTCGCGCGCAACATGATTCTTTCCATCGTCGTACCGGGCCGTCATTACTTCCGGAGAACCGCACCACCGTGGCAAACCAAGGTGGCGGCAATGATCTCATCAGCCTGATCAATGGTGAGGTTAGCGTCCTTGTCCAAGATCAGTTTCAGGAAATCGAGCACATTTCGCGCGTACAGTGCGGAAGCGTCAGCGGCACACAATGCGGGAAGATTCGCCTCGCCGATGATGTGGACACCGTGCTTGACGACTGTCTTTCCAAGTTCCGACAGCTCGCAATTACCACCCTGCTCCACCGCCATATCAAGAATGACCGAGCCCGGCTTCATTGCTTTGATGGTGTCTTCGCCAATCAGCACCGGCGCTTTACGTCCCGGGATCAACGCCGTGGTGATGATGATGTCAGCCAGTTTCGCGCGCTCATGCACCAAGGCCGCCTGACGCTTCATCCATGCCTCAGGCATCGGCCGCGCGTAGCCACCGACACCTTGCGCGATTTCGCGCTCTTCCTCAGTTTCATAGGGCACATCAATGAACTTCGCGCCCAATGACTCCACCTGCTCTTTGACCGGTGGGCGCACGTCAGAGGCCTCGATCACAGCGCCGAGACGCTTGGCGGTTGCAATCGCTTGCAGACCTGCGACGCCAACACCCATGATCAATACCCGCGCTGCTTTGACAGTACCCGCAGCAGTCATCAGCATTGGGAAGAAACGCTGGTACAGATTAGCGGTCATCAATACCGCTTTATAGCCCGCGATGTTCGCTTGCGAGGACAGTACATCCATCGACTGTGCACGCGTGATACGCGGTACAGCTTCTAGTGCAAATGCTGACAGACCGGTGCCAGCCATGGCCGCGATGCCCTCGGCGTCAAACGGGTTCAGCATGCCCACAAGCGCGGTACCGGATTTCATCAATGCGCGCTCATCCGCTGACGGCGCACGAACTTTCAGCACGACCTCACAGCCAAAGGCGTCTGCCGCAGAGCCAACGACTGCGCCAACGGCTGCGAACGCATCATCGGGCAGGCTGGCAGCAACGCCAGCACCGGACTGAACGGTGACCTTGTGTCCGGCGGCGATCAATTTCTTAATCGTCTCCGGCGTGGCGGCAACTCGCGTTTCGCCCTGACGGGTCTCGGCTGGAATGCCGATTCTCATGGTGTTCTCCACATTGAAAATGAATGACGCCAGACGCCAACAAAAAATACTTGGCGCCGATGCGAAATCCGCACGTTAGGACTTTGGTAAGGAAAGGCGAGGCTGACGAAAGGGCTGGCCCGAATTGCTTCGCCGAAAAAAGGGGCAAAGATACTATTTATCGGGATTCTTCGCAACGCACCAATTTTTCGGCTTGTTTGCAGCAATTTGGGGCGATGCAGCCCCAGCCTAATTTGCGCAAAACAGTAGAATGTTTGTTTTTGAAGGGCGATATGTCATCAATTTGGAAACCCTCGGTCACTGTCGCCGCCATTATCGAGCGTGATCAGCGGTTTTTGCTGGTCGAGGAACAGACTGCGGAGGGCATCAAGCTGAATCAACCCGCCGGGCATCTTGATCCGGGCGAATCCTTGATGGTGGCCGCAGCGCGTGAGGCACTCGAAGAAACCGCGCATGAATTTATCCCCGACTCATTGGTAGGCGTTTATCTCTCACGCTACCAATCGAGTCGAATGAATGAAGACGTTACCTATGTGCGCTTTGCCTTTACGGGTGCATTGGGTAACGCCCATCAGCGCCCGTTGGATGAAGGCATTCTGCGTATCGTGTGGATGTCGCATCAGGAAATCAGAGCAACCCAGGACAGACACCGAAGTCCGCTGGTGTTGCAGTGCGTCGAAGACTACCTGGCAGGACAGCGCTTCCCACTGTCGATTCTGTATACCCACCCCAGTATTCACCTACCCGCTGATGAGTAAAGCCCGCGTTGTTCTTGGCATGTCCGGGGGTGTCGACTCCTCGGTCGCCGCATGGCTGCTGAAACAGCAGGGCTACGAAGTGATCGGCCTGTTCATGAAGAACTGGGAAGACGATGATGATGACGAGTACTGCTCGACACGGCAGGACTGGCTGGACGCCGCCAGCGTCGCAGATGTTGTTGGCGTCGACATTGAAGCAGTGAACTTCGCCGGCGAGTATAAAGATCGTGTGTTTGCGGAGTTCCTGCGTGAATACGAGGCCGGGCGCACACCCAACCCGGATGTGTTGTGCAATGCCGAGATCAAATTCAAAGCCTTTTTGGATCACGCGCTTCAACTCGGCGCGGACCATATCGCTACCGGTCATTACGCGCGGGTGCGCGAGCGGGACGGCAAACACGAGTTGCTAAAGGCCGTGGATACAAGCAAAGATCAGAGCTATTTCTTGCACCGCCTGACGCAGTCGCAGCTATCACGTACCCTGTTTCCCCTCGGCGAACTGCACAAGTCGCAGATCAGAAAAATTGCGGATGAGCTTCAGCTCCCGAATGCGCGCAAAAAAGATTCCACCGGGATCTGCTTTATCGGTGAACGACCCTTTCGTGAATTTCTTAATCGATACCTTTCATTCAAGCCAGGGCCGATGCGCACGCCTGAGGGCGATACCGTCGGCGAGCATGTCGGCTTGTCGTTCTACACGCTAGGCCAACGAAAAGGCATCGGTTTGGGAGGACAACGCGCGCATCGCGATGAAGATGGCAATCACGCAGCTTGGTACGTTGCACGCAAAGACGTCGAAACCAACACCTTGTATGTGGTGCAAGGTCACGACCACCCATGGCTGTTATCGACTGCATTGGTTGCCGGCCAGTTGAGCTGGGTCGCTGGCGCTCCACCGGCAGATGGGCGCCTGCTGGCCAAGACCCGCTACCGGCAGGCGGATGTCGCCTGCGCACTGATTGGCGCCGGAAGCGCAGAAGCCAAGTTGCAATTTGAGCAAGCTCAGTGGGCGGTGACGCCCGGACAGTCCGCCGTCTTGTATGACGGCGAGGTTTGCCTCGGCGGCGGCATTATCGAGCGGTCCGAAGCCGCCTGAGCACCCCGCAGCGCCGGCAAATACCCGTGCCCGCGCGCCTTCCCCGGGTCTCTACCCCACAACCAAAAAAAGCTTGCACTCCAGCGATGATTCGCGAATAATCTAAACACGAATCGTTCTCATTTGAATTAACAGCTCTTCGTTTGCGGATAGTCATCCATAAGGCGGCGAGCTCACACTGGAGGGGCGTCACCATGATCGTTTGCGTATGCCATAACGTCTCCGACAAAGCGATTCGTCGAGCACTCGATGCCGGCGCCAAATCCATGGAAGAGATTCGACAGCAACTCAACGTGGGCAGCTGCTGCGGTAAATGTAATGAGTTTGCGAAAACGCTTGTGCGCGCGCATGTCGAAGACAGGCAGTTCACCGAGGTCCGGCGCGTCGCCGCCGTTTAAAGCCCCCTGAAACCGCAACACGTACAGCGCCATACAAGGCGCTGTCGTCTCTCAAGCCGGATTACCTCCCCCTTTTTGTGACACGCCGAGTCGGTCGACTTGCGTAAGCATCACAACATCCTCTGGTGCAATGTCGCGTATATGCGAATGAGGATGATTCCCAATAACAAAATGAATCGTCCTTGGTAACAAACTGCCCTCGCTGAGTTAACATCGCGCATCTTTAATTTCTTTGCAAGAGGCACTCATGAAGGGCGACGCTAACGTTATCAAGCTGCTCAACGAACAGCTCACCAACGAACTTACCGCAATCAATCAATACTTCTTGCACTCTCGCGTATACCGTCACTGGGGTTTCGAGAAACTCGGCAAGAAAGAGTACGAAGAATCCATCGGTGAAATGAAGCATGCCGACAAATTGATCGAGCGCATTCTGATGCTGGATGGCCTGCCCAACCTGCAAGCCTTGCACAAGTTGATGATCGGCGAAAATGTTCCTGAGATGCTGAATTGCGATCTGCAACTTGAGTATGCATCGCAGAAAACACTGAAAGAAGGTATCTCGGTTTGCGAACAAGCTCGTGACTATATTTCGCGTGAATTATTCGAGCATATTCTCGACGATACCGAGGAACATATCGATTGGCTAGAAACGCAAATCGAACTGATTGAGCAAGTGGGTCTGCAAAACTACCTGCAATCGCAGATGGGTGATGCCTGAACACCAGCGTCATCTAGAAAAGTAGCAACAAAAAAGGAGCCCCAGCGGCTCCTTTTTTCATGCAAGCCGTGCTCAGGCGATGGGCACAGTCTCTTTGAATGAAGGACGTTCAGACAGTTTATCGAATAGCCGTGCCAAATTCGGGTGCTCACCCCGCCAATCGATTTCAGGGAAACGGAAAGCAATCCAGCCTAAGGTACAGCCGGTGGCCACATCAGCCAGCGAGAACTGCTTACCGGCGCAAAACGGATGATCGCCCAGTGCCAATGCCATGGCACGTGTTCCATGTCGAATTTTGTCGAGCTGGCGCTGAACCCAAGCTTCGCTTTGCTGCGACGGCGGGCGTTGAATGCGCTCCAGACGCGCGAGAATGCCAGCATCCGCAACACCATCCGCCAGCGCCTCCCACACTTTGATACTGGCGCGCTCTCGACCTGCCACTGGAATCAGCTTGCCAACCGGCGACATGGTGTCGAGATATTCGACAATCACGCGTGAGTCAAACATCGCCCCGCCATCTTCCATCACCAGGCAAGGCACTTTACCCAAGGGGTTTGATTGGAAAATCGTGGTGTCAGCCGACCAGACGTCTTCCAGCACCAACTCATAGTCGAGCTTCTTTTCGGCCATTACCACGCGCACTTTGCGCACATAAGGACTCGCTAGCGAACCAATCAGCTTCATCGCGGATCACACTTGTGGACTGAGTAAAAATTATATCATTGGCAAAATTTTAAGCGCTGATCCGAATGATAAAATCGGCTGCGATACAAATCCCGCCCGGCCCAAGCGCCCGCCCCCACCCAATGCCACTCACCGAACTATCTGCCCTGTCACCACTCGACGGGCGTTACGCCAGTAAAACTGATGCGCTGCGGCCGATCTTGTCCGAAGCCGGTTTCATGCACCATCGCGTGAAAGTAGAGATTGCATGGCTGCTGGCACTGTCGGAAGCCGGGCTGGACGAGCTGAAGCCATTCAGCGCGGAATCCAAAGCAGTACTACAAAACATTGCTGCTGAATTCACTGAGCAGGATGCTGCGCGTATCAAAGCGATCGAGGCTACGACCAATCATGATGTGAAGGCGGTTGAGTACTGGCTCAAAGAGCAAGTCCAGGCACACCCAGAGTTGGTCGCTGCATCGGAGTTCATCCACTTCGCTTGCACCTCGGAAGACATCAACAATA
>CAZLJL010000108.1:0-6157 GCA_964559785.1 uncultured Bifidobacterium sp. | reverse complement strand
GATCGCTTCATCGATAGTCTGAAGCTGTTCAAGATTGGTTATAGCTGGGGTGGCGCCAACAGTTTGGCGGTGCCTTACCGCATGACGCAGATTCGTCGGGAATGGCCGCATCAAGGGCAGTTGGTGAGATTCAATATTGGTCTGGAAGATGTCCAGGACTTGATCGACGATCTGAACCAAGCGTTTCAAAGCCTCTAGCAGACTATTGCGAGCACTGCTGGTTGGAAGTGGTTTGCGTTTGTGGATCCCGGCCTGCGCCGGGATGACGCATTAATGCTTGTGGCGTCTGAACCGGGTTCTGCACCGTATGGTACGTCAGCGTACTACGCTGAGTAAGCTGCTCGATGAAATAAAACGGGTGCGCCGCTTAATGAAACAAATTGAGTACACCATCCAGCCCGGAGTAATTCAGCGCCACCTTGGCTTGAGCTTGCACCACCGGTTTTGCACGAAACGCAATCGATAATCCCGCAATCGACATCATGGCCAGATCATTGGCCCCATCACCGATGACGATGGCCGCTGACGTAGGCACCCCCAACTCGGCCGACTGTTCGATGACGGTTGATTTCTTTGCTTGCGCGTCGACGATATTTCCCAGCACCCGTCCAGTCAGTTTGCCGTCAATAACTTCAAGGCGATTAGCATGACTGACGTCGAGCTCTAGCTCGTGCTCGAGTCTTTCAGTGAAATAGGTAAAGCCACCGGACACCAGCACTGTGCGCAAGCCGGCTTGTTTCATCGCATGCAGCATAGAGTGCGCGCCCAAGGTCAGTTCGAGTCTCTGCTCGAAAACACGTGCTAGCGCTGATTCGTCCAAGCCTTTGAGTAGCGCGACACGACGCTGCAAGCTTTCTGCAAAATCGAGTTCGCCGCGCATGGCCGCCTCGGTGATTGCGGCGACGTCAGATTTCAAACCCTGCATGTCGGCGATCTCGTCGATACACTCGATAGTGATGAGCGTGGAGTCCATGTCCATCACCAGTAACTTGAAATCTTTTAGCCGTAAATCAGCCGGCAGTACCGCGTAATCAATCTTCGCGGCTTCACTGAGTTTTTTTACAAGATCTTTCGATGCATTGCTGAGCGGTGAGGGTAGGTCGCAGCGCCAGGCGTTGTCGGTGATTTTTTCCGTTTTTTGTGCCCCCACCTGCGCTGCGATCTGCGCTACCGTTGCTTCGTGAGTGCCGGGTCCTTGCAGTATGAGTTTGGTCTGCTGTGTGCTCATTGCCTCAAGCGGCTAATGCCTTGATAGTTGATTTGACCTGCGCCACACGCGCAGCCAGATCGGGCATATTGGCGCTGACACGCAGCTTGTCCTGCCCGGAAAGCTTTACGTGACGATTTTTCTGAACCAGTTCGATGATCCGCATCGGATCGATCGGTGGCTTGGGTTCGAACTGCAGTAGCGCGGATTCTGCATGTGCATCAATTTTTACAATACCCACACTGCGCGCGGCGATCCGTAGACGATGGGTCTCGATCAAGGCCTTGACCGGGTCGGGAAGTTTGCCGAAGCGATCGATCAGTTCTTCTTGCAGATCATCAATCTTGTCCTGGGTCTCGCAGTTGGCAAGACGCTTGTAGATCGATAGTCGCTCATGCACATCGCCGCAGAAATCGCTTGGTAGCAGCGCTGGCACATGTAAATTGATTTCGGTCGTACTGGCCAGCGGCGCGGCGAGATCTGGTTCTCTGCCTTGCTTCAGTGCTTTCACTGCGGCATTCAGCATGTCGGCATATAACTGGAAACCGATCTCAGTCATTTCACCGGACTGACTCTCGCCGAGCACTTCGCCTGCACCACGGATCTCAAGATCGTGCATGGCCAAATAGAAGCCACTACCGAGTTCTTCCATTTGTTGGATCGCCTCTAGTCGCCGCTCGGCAAGCTTGCCCAGAGTTTGTACATCGTGCACCAGCAGGTAAGCATAGGCTTGGTGGTGCGATCGACCGACCCGGCCGCGCAGCTGGTGCAGCTGGGCCAGACCAAAGCGATCGGCGCGGTGCATGATGATGGTGTTGGCAGTGGGAACATCGATCCCGGTTTCAATGATGGTTGTACAGAGCAGGATATTGAAACGCTGCTGCACGAAATCGCGCATCACCTTTTCCAGCTCTCGCTCATGCATCTGACCGTGTGCAATCGCGATTCTGGCCTCGGGCAGCAAGGCTTCAAGTTTGGCCTTGCGATTATCGATACTCTCGACTTCGTTATGCAGGAAATATACTTGACCGCCGCGCTTTAGCTCACGTAAACAGGCTTCGCGTATCACGGACTCCGACTCGCCGCGGACAAAAGTTTTGATGGCCAGGCGTTTTTGCGGTGCGGTTGCAATCACCGAGAACTCACGCAAGCCTTCGAGTGCCATGCCCAATGTGCGAGGGATGGGAGTTGCTGTCAGTGTCAATACATCTACTTCAGCGCGGAGTGCTTTTAGCGCTTCTTTCTGGCGCACACCAAAGCGGTGTTCTTCATCAATAATGACCAAGCCAAGGCGCTGAAACTTTACATCGGGTGACAGCAGCTTGTGGGTGCCGATCACGATATCAATAGTGCCTTCTGCCAAGCCCTTGAGTGCTTGGGTGATCTCTTTACCAGTGCGAAAGCGTGACAGCTCGGCAATACGTACCGGCCAGTCTGCGAAGCGATCAGCAAAGGTTTGTGCGTGCTGTTCAGCCAGCAAGGTGGTCGGTGCGAGGATAGCCACTTGTTTGCCACCCATCACGGCAACAAATGCAGCACGCAGCGCAACCTCGGTCTTGCCGAAGCCGACATCGCCGCAGATCAGTCTATCCATCGGGCGACCCGAGGTCATATCGCCAATGACCGCCTGAATCGCAGCGGATTGATCGGGTGTTTCTTCGAAACCGAAGCTATCGGCAAACGCCTCGTAGTCATGTGCAGAGTATTGAAAAGCATGGCCTTGACGCGCCGCACGTCGCGCATACAGGTTCAAAAGCTCAGCGGCAGTATCACGGATTTGCTCAGCCGCTTTACGCTTGGCTTTGTCCCACTGCCCGGAGCCAAGTGCGTGTAGCGGTGCATCTTCAGGCGCCGCACCGGCATAACGCGAGATCACATGCAACTGCGACACAGGTACGTACAACTGGGACTGCTTGGCATATTCAAGGTGCAGGAACTCGGTTTCACCTTCGCCAAGATCGAGACTGATTAGTCCCTGATAGCGACCAATACCGTGATTAATATGAACCACCGGGTCGCCGATCTTCAACTCGGAGAGGTCGCGCACCATCGCATCGACCTGGGTCACCGCTTCCTGACGTTTACGACCGGCGCGGCGCCCGCTACCCGCGTAGAGTTCAGTTTCGGTAATCAGGGCGACGTTACCCAGTGCATCTTGCAGCAAAGCGCCTGCATGCAACGGCGCAACGCACAGCATCAGCGGCGCGCTGCTGGCGATAAAGTCATCCAGGCTTTCGGCGACGGTGATCGGCAGCGCGTACTCATCGAAGTAGGCACGCAGCGTTTCGCGACGACCACCGGAATCAGCGCAGATCATGACCCGTCGATCGCTCTGTTTCAGGAAAGCGCGTAGCTGGGCGAGTGGATCATCCAGCCGGCGATTGACGGCAACATCCGGTAGCGGTGCGGATAACGCGCTCGGCTCTGCAGATTCTTGTAGTACCCAGCGGCCATGCGGTTTGATGTGCGTGAAAAAATCTTCATCACTCAGAAAAATCGCCTCGGGCGGTAGCAGGGGACGCTCGCGATCGGCTTTCAGGAACTGATAGCGCGAGCGGGTATCCGACCAGAAGCGTTTGATCGCAGCGTCGATATCCCCGACCAGCGCAAACACGCCGCCTTCGGGCAGGTAATCGAACAAGGTTGCGGTCTGCTCAAAAAATAGCGGCAGGTAGTATTCGATCCCGGCGGAGGCAATGCCGTTACCGATGTCTCGGTAGATATTTGCTTTGGACGGGTCGCCCTCGAAGACTTCGCGCCAGCGACTGCGAAATGCCGACCGGGCTGCATCATCCATCGGGAACTCACGACCCGGCAGCAGCCTGACTTCGCGCACCGGATACAGCGAGCGCTGGGTATCGACGTCAAAGGTGCGAATCGTCTCGATACTGTCACCAAACAGATCAAGCCGATACGGCAGTACCGAACCCATCGGGAATAAATCAATCAGGCCACCCCGTATCGAGTATTCACCGGGCGACATCACTTGTCCCACGTGGGCGTAGCCTGCGAGCGTTAGCTGTGATCTCAGCTTGGCTTCGGCCAGCGTTTCACCTTGTTTGAAGAAGAAGGTATGCGCGGCGAGAAACGACGGTGGCCCCATCCGCAGTAGGGCGGTGGTGGCTGGCGCGATCAGCACATCGCACTGTCCGCTCTGCAGCTCGTGCAGTGTTGCCAATCGCTCGGAGACCAGATCCTGATGCGGTGAGAAAGCATCGTAGGGAAGGGTTTCCCAGTCGGGCAGCAAGTGAGCGCGCAGCTCCCGATCTCCTTGCTTTCCGAACCACCGGATCTCGGACAGCAGGCGCTGTGCGGCCGGTGCATCGGCAACGATCACGACCAGTGTCTTGTTGTCTGCCTTCAGTTGATGCGCCGCTTGCGCGAGCACCCAGGCTTCTGCGGCACCATGCAATGGTGGCAGTACGAAACGCGTACCGGGCTTAGGTAGCTGAGGGAAGTGTGCGTTGGGAGACATGGCGGACCGTGTGCGGACCGAGGCGGGCGAGAGGCTACAATGCGGCCATTGCGAAAGACCGGATTATAGTAGAGATGAGCGTCCCCAACTTTGTTGCGCTAATACCTGCGGCGGGTGCGGGATCGCGGATGGGCAAGGTCACGCCCAAGCAGTACCTCTCCATCGCCGGTAAGCCCATGCTGCAGCATGTGGTGGATACCTTCTGCTCGGCGGCACTGATTGATCATGTTTACGTGGTGGTCAGCGCGGAAGATGATTACATCGAAGAACTGACTCTGCCCTCGCATTGCAGCGTGCTGCGTTGTGGCGGTGCGACCCGGCAAGCCTCGGTCACCCAAGGTTTGCTGGCGATCGCCGAAACGGTGGGTGCGGATGATTGGGTTCTGGTCCATGACGCCGCACGACCGGGGCTGACGGTCGCGCTGATCGAAAAACTGATTACCGCAGTACGTGACGATCCCGTTGGCGGGCTGTTGGCGGTGCCGGTGGTCGATACGATCAAGCAAAGCGATGGTGATGGTAGATCGCAGCGCACGATCGCACGTGATCTGCTATGGGCAGCACAAACCCCGCAGATGTTTCGTCATCGTGTTTTACTGGAGGCTATACAGCGCGCGGACCATATCACCGACGAAGCGAGTGCGATTGAAGCGCTTGGCTTGCAACCGAAACTGGTCGAGGGCAGTGCCCGCAATTTCAAGGTGACGCTACCGGAGGATGTGCTGTTGGCCGAACTTCATTTGAAAGGACACGCATGAGCATGCCACCGTTTCGTATTGGGCAGGGTTATGACTGCCACGCGTTGGTACCGGGCCGGGCGTTAATTATTGGTGGCGTGACCATTCCTCACCCGACCGGCTTGCTCGGCCACTCGGACGCGGATGTACTGCTGCACGCGATCACCGATGCGCTACTCGGTGCCGCCGGGCTGGGGGATATTGGCCAGCATTTTCCGGATACCGATCCGGCGTTTAAGGGAGCAGATTCGCGCCAGTTATTGCGCGCCGCAGCGCAGCGCATCAGCGACGCTGGTTATTCGATTGGCAATATCGACGCGACCATCATTGCCCAAGCCCCAAAACTGGCCCCGCATTTGCCGGCTATGGTGACTCACATTGCCGCCGACCTCGGAGTAGAACCCACGCAGGTCAATTTGAAGGCAAAAACCAATGAGCGCCTGGGGTGGGAAGGGCGCGAGGAGGGGATTGCTGCGCAGGCACTGGCACTCTTGGTCTGTGAGTGATAATAGTTCTCATCTAGGGATTGCTCAATAGCCATAGGTTTTGGCAATCGACCGCATTGAATAAGACAATTTGAGGTTTGTCTCCCGCACCGCCACAATCCACGTCGGAAACTTTGACACCGTTGTCAGTTTTCTTTAGCGGTCGTGCGCTGCAGCAGTACAAAAATACGGCCGCGCACTCAAGATATAAACCCCACCAAGGAGATGCAAATGTCCAAGCTGAAAGGCTCGA
>CAZLJL010000107.1:0-6251 GCA_964559785.1 uncultured Bifidobacterium sp. | reverse complement strand
TCCGACATTTTCTGCCAGTCGCCCTTGCGGCGCGCCTCTTCCATTTGTAGTCGCAGACGCTCGATCTCTTCCTTGATCTGCTGGCTACCCTGTACGCCCGCCTTCTCGGCTTTCCACACTTCCTCAAGGTCGGCGTATTCACGCTCGAGCTTGGTAATCTCTTCTTCAATCAAGCCAAGGCGCTTTTGTGAAGCCTCGTCTTTCTCTTTCTTGACCGCCTCACGTTCAATCTTCAGCTGAATCAGGCGACGGTCGAGTTTGTCCATCACCTCGGGTTTGGAGTCGATTTCAATTTTTATTTTCGATGCTGCCTCATCAATCAGATCGATGGCCTTGTCAGGCAAGAACCGATCGGTAATGTAACGATGTGATAGCTCGGCGGCGGCGACAATCGCTGGGTCGGTGATATCAACGCCATGGTGTACTTCATATTTCTCCTGCAGACCGCGCAGAATGGCAATGGTGGCTTCAACACTGGGCTCATCGACCAGAATTTTTTGGAAGCGGCGCTCGAGCGCTGCGTCTTTCTCGATGTACTTGCGGTACTCATCCAGCGTCGTCGCGCCAACGCAATGCAGCTCGCCGCGCGCCAAGGCCGGTTTCAACATATTGCCGGCATCCATCGCACCTTCGGCTTTACCAGCGCCGACCATGGTATGAATTTCGTCGATGAAGAGAATGGTCTGCCCTTCATCCTGGGCCAATTCTTTCAGGACTGTCTTCAGACGCTCTTCAAACTCGCCACGGTATTTCGCACCCGCGAGCAAGGACGCCATATCGAGCGAGAGCACCCGTTTGTTTTTCAAACTATCAGGTACTTCACCATTGACGATACGCTGTGCAAGACCTTCGACGATCGCAGTCTTGCCCACACCTGGCTCACCAATGAGTACTGGATTGTTTTTGCTGCGACGCTGTAGCACTTGAATGGCGCGTCGGATTTCATCATCACGACCGATCACGGGATCGAGCTTGCCTTGTCGCGCACGCTCGGTCAGATCCATGGTGTACTTCTTGAGTGCCTCGCGCTGCCCTTCTGCTTCTTGGGAATTCACATGTTGCCCGCCACGTACCGCTTGAATCGCCGCTTCGAGCGCTTTGCGGTTCAAGCCGTTTTCGCGTGCGACACGACCGGCATCCGATTTGTCATCGCACAGCGCCAGCAACACCATCTCGCTGGCGATAAATTGATCGCCGTGCTTCTGCGCTTCTTTGTCAGACAGGTTGAGCAGCGCCGCCATCTCGCGACCAACCTGTACCTCACCGCCGCTACCACTCACTTTGGGCAGTCGTTCGAGCGAAGATTTCAGCGCATTGACGAGCCCACCAACATTTACACCGGCACGCTGCAGAAGCGAGCGACTGCCACCATCATCCTGATTGAGCAGTGCAGCCAGCATGTGGACTGGGTCGATGTATTGGTTGTCGTTGCCGACGGCCAGGCTTTGGGCATCGGACAGCGCTTCCTGTAACTTGGTAGTGAACTTGTCGACACGCATGTCAAGGGCTCCGGAGGATCATGGCAATGACATGGATTATTGGGCCCACTGGCTGAAATTCAAGACTGTACGCGCACCCTTCATGCGCTCAGCCAACGCCAGGTTGCCAAACCCGCGATGCAAAGCGCTATCGAACCCAGCAAATGCGTGCCGGTGTGCAGCATGACGGCCAGGTAGTCGCGTTGCTGCAGCAATGCCACCGCTTCAGCCGAGAAGGTGGAAAACGTGGTCAGCCCGCCGAGAAACCCGGTAATGGCGAGCAAGCGCCACTCGGGTGAGAGCTGCGGCCAGTCGTTGAAAAAGCCAACCGCGAGCCCGATTAAGTAGGCACCGATCAAGTTGGCCGCCAGCGTGCCCAGCGGCAGGGTGGCAAGTCGGGCGTTCAACCAGAGCGAGAGTCCCCAACGCAGCCAAGCACCCAAGGTGGCGCCGACTGCGATGGAAGCGAGACTTAGCGGGATGGATCCCATTTCGCCATTGCCTCGTCGTCCGAGACACGCGCATCAACCCAGCGCGCGCCGGAGGGCGTCTGTTCTTTCTTCCAGAACGGTGCTTGGGTCTTGAGGTAATCGATAATGAACTCGCAGGCATCGAAAGCCTCACCACGATGTGCCGAGGTCACCGCCACCAGCACGATCTGATCGAGCGGCTTCATGGGTCCGACGCGGTGAATCACCAGCGCATCGAACAAGTCCCAGCGCGATTTGGCCTGATCAACAATATCCTGAAGCGCTTTTTCGGTCATGCCGGGGTAGTGCTCGAGTTCCATCTCGGCGACATGCTCGCCCTCGTTCAAGTCACGCACCGTACCGATAAAACTGACTACCGCGCCGACCTTGGGCGTGTGCATGCGCAACTGCCCTATCTCGGTAGTGAGATCAAAGTCTTCAGTTTGGACGCGTACTGTCATGTTGACTAGCCTGTTATCAGCCACCGGTCACCGGCGGAAAGAAAGCGAGTTCACAGCCCTCGCTCAGCGGGGTCGCGGAGTCTGCCATTTGTTGATTGAAGGCGATACGTAGCGCCCTGCCGTCGGCCAATGCCTCGGCCCACACACCACCACGTGCGCGCAGGAACTCTCGAACCTGGCCAGCGGTTTTGACGTCGGTCGGTAGCGTGATTGATTCGCCACTGGTACCCAGTGCTTCGCGCAGGCTTGCAAAAAATTTGAGTTGAATCTGCATGCTAGTTGAGCAGTTCGGAAAACGGGATGAAGTGTACGGTATCACCGGGCTTGATCGCCTGTCCGGGCGGATTGTCGATAATGCCATCGCCCCAGACGGTGGAGGTCAGAACGCCGGAGCCCTGATTCGGAAACAGCGCAAGCCCCCCCGCTTCGTTCACGCGCGCGCGCAAGAACTCATTGCGCCGGTCGGGCTTGTCCCATGCAAAGTCGGCCCGCATCGGGTAGCGCTGCGGTGGACTGGGCTGTGCACCTTGTAATGCATGAATAAACGGACGGACGAAAATCAGGAAAGTAATGAAACTCGAGACTGGGTTACCGGGCAGACCGATGAAGAAAGCCGGTGTCGATTGCACCGAACGCCGCACTTCACCAAATGCCAGCGGCTTGCCGGGTTTAATCGCGATTTGCCAGAGGTTGAGCATGCCCTCCGCCTCAACTGCGGGCTTGACATGATCCTCTTCACCGACCGAGACGCCGCCCGATGTGATGATCAGATCGTTACCGGCAGCTGCTTCGCGCAACGCTGCGCGCGTCGCCTCGCGTGAATCGGGCACGTTGCCCAGATCGACAATATCGCAACCTAACTGCTGGAGCAGTCCGCGCAGCATGAAACGGTTTGAATTGTAGATAGCACCTGGCTTCAGCGGTTCACCCGGCATGGTGAGTTCATCACCCGTAAAGAACACCCCAACCTTCAGCCGACGATACACTGGCAAAGACGCTAGGCCCACCGATGCGGCTAGCCCTAGCTCCTGCGCACGCAAGCGGGTACCGCGCGCCAAGATCGTACTACCCGCACGAATATCTTCACCACGTCGACGTACCCATTCACCGGAACGCGGCGAGTGCTGAACCGTGACCTTGCCTGAGGCCTCATCGTAGGCGCATTGCTCTTGCATGACCACCGCATCGGCACCGTCGGGAATCAGCGCACCGGTGAAGATACGCGCCGCAGTACCCGGCTGAAGGAGCGTACCTACATGACCTGCCGGTATACGCTGCGAGACGAGCAGCGTGGCCGCGCCAGACTCACAATCGCTTGCGCGCACAGCGTAGCCGTCCATCTGGGTGTTGTCCATCGGCGGCACATCGAGCTGAGATTGTTGATCAGCAGCGAGCACTCGACCGGTAGCATCAAGCGTTGGCAACAGTTCGGTGCCCTCTACCACGCGTGCGGATTGCAACAGAAAATCGAGCGCTTCTTGCACGCTCAACATGGGCTGTTTCGTCGTCATTGTTTTGCTTTAATCTTGTCTCGGCGACGATTGTAACTTCAGATCAGAGACCCGTATGCTGCGCGATATAGCGCTTGATTTCGGCGACATCGGGTGCCATGACATCAAAACGCTGCGGCAGTGATTCAATATGCTCAAAGCCTGCCGGGCGCTCGGCATCACGGCCCAATGCCTCACGGATGGTCTCATTGAATTTCGCCGGCAAAGCGGTCTCCAGCACGATCATGGGTACCTCAGGCTCCCAGTACTCGCGCGCGACCTTCACACCATCAGCGGTATGAGTATCTATCGTGATCTGGTAGCGCGCATCTGCGTCGCGAATCGTATTCAATCGATCTGTGTGAGTGGACTTGCCAGAAGCAAAGCCAAATTGATCTACACGCGAAAACTCATCACCATCACTGCCAGCGCGACCCGATAAATCAAAACCGCCATGGGTCTCGACTTTCTTGAACAGCGCGGCAACCCGCGCTGCATCGCCCCCAAGCAGGTCGTAGACAAAACGCTCGAAGTTCGAGGCCTTGCTGATATCCATACTTGGGCTACTCGTATGCAGCGTCTCTGAAGATTTACGGACACGGTAACTGCCGGTTTGGAAAAACTCATGCAGCACATCGTTTTCGTTGGTCGCAACAATCAGCTTGCGAATTGGCAGGCCCATCATGCGCGCAATATGGCCAGCGCAGATGTTGCCGAAGTTACCAGACGGCACGGTGAAAGAGACCTGCTGCTGATTATGCTGCGTCGCGGCCAGATAGCCACGGAAGTAGTAAATGACCTGAGCGACGACACGCGCCCAGTTGATCGAGTTGACCGTACCGATTTTTTGCCTGGCTTTGAAATCAAGATCATTCGACACTGCCTTTACCATGTCTTGGCAGTCATCGAACACGCCATTGACCGCAATATTGAAAATATTCGGGTCTTGCAGACTGAACATCTGCGCCGTCTGGAACGAACTCATCTTCAGATGCGGCGACAGCATGAACACCCGAATTCCCTGCTTGCCACGCATGGCGTATTCGGCGGCGCTACCGGTGTCACCGGAGGTAGCACCGAAAATATTCAGCTCAACTGCCTGACGCTTCAATGTGTACTCGAACAAGTTGCCGAGCAATTGCATCGCCATGTCTTTGAACGCGAGCGTCGGACCATTCGACAGCGACTGCAGCAGCAAGCGCCGACCCGCATTTTGCTCCAGCAGGCGAAGCGGTGTGATCTGGCTGGCATCCTCATCGCGACGGCCATTGCAGTAAACCGCTGCCGTGTAGGTCTTGGCAGTCAGCGCTTCAATATCAGCGGGTGGGATGTCGGTAGCAAATTTTTTCAGCACCTCCGCCGCCAATGCCGCATAGGGTAGCTTGCGCCAGGCGTCTAGCTCTTGCCCAGATACTTGCGGATAACGCTCGGGCAGATATAGACCGCCGTCCGGGGCAAGGCCGCCAAGCAGGATGTCAGAAAAACCGGGGGTGGAGGGGTGGCCTCGAGTCGACAGGTAACGCATTGCGCGTGGTTTCAACGGATCAAAGCCTTCAATTATACGAGCCCACCTATTTCCTCAGGTAAATCGGATACCGCCCTACCCTAAGAAATGACTTTTTCGCATTAAGGGTGGTTCTTTTGGCATGTCAATTTGCTCACTTTCCTTGCCAACCTACGCTCCGGCTGTCAATCCCACGAATTAGGTAGTTTGCGCATTTTTTGAGGAATTCACTGCCAAAAAAATCGATTTGGCAGATTTTCTCTCAAGCAATACGCCAATTCTGATGTCTCGTTTGGGTAGTTAACCGAGACATCAGCTCAGACCTCCGACGGATTGGATTGACGGCCGATCACCCGCGCGAAGGAGCTTGCCAATGAACGAGATTCAAACCGAGACAATCGACGCACAAGCCGAATCAGTTTTCTACTTCGATCTTTTCAACAACGAAGACCAAGAAGAATCGGACGAATTTGCGTTGGATGAAAACCCCGCAGAGATCGAAACCGAAGCCCAACTAGAGCCACCCGATTCACCATCAAGACCCTCCGTCCTCGAGTCCGCTCCCGAACTTGCTCCATTTCAGCTTGATCAGGAGGCGCTATTTAGGGAGTTGATCACTCAGCACCAGCGCAGACTCTACCGCTTTGTGATCAAGTACATCGATCATCCCGATGATGCGGCGGATATCACGCAGCAAGCCTTTGCTGAAGCGGCCCGAACAATTGCCACCTTCCGCGGCGATTCAAAATTATCCACCTGGTTATTCGGGATCGCGATGAATATGGTGAGAAATTATTTGCGCAAGATGATAGAACAAGACTTGTACGAGTTGCCGGTACTCTCGTATC
>CAZLJL010000106.1:0-6256 GCA_964559785.1 uncultured Bifidobacterium sp. | reverse complement strand
ACATGAAAACCTCGACATGGCTGGCGGCGTATGAGCGCAGCAATGTGCTGACGGGCTTGAGCTGTGGTTTGCGCGGTCGCGCACAAATCGGTAAAGGAATGTGGGCGATGCCCGATCTGATGGCGGCGATGTTGGATCAAAAAATCGGTCATCCAAAATCCGGCGCGAATACTGCGTGGGTGCCTTCGCCAACGGCTGCCACGCTGCATGCTTTGCATTACCACCAAGTCGATGTGTTCGATACCCAGCGTGAACTTGAGCAGCAAGACAACACCGCCGAGCTGCAACAGCTGCGCGATCAATTGTTGACGGTGCCGATTGTGGATGCCCCCAACTGGTCAGCGCAAGAGATTCAGGAAGAGCTCGACAACAATACCCAGGGCATACTCGGTTATGTCGTGCGTTGGGTGGAGCAGGGCATTGGCTGTTCCAAGGTGCCTGATATCCATAACGTAGCCTTGATGGAAGATCGCGCCACCCTACGCATCTCCAGCCAGCACATAGCGAATTGGCTGCGCCATGGTGTGATCACGGAGGAACAGGTCAAGCAAACCTTGGCGCGTATGGCGAAAATTGTTGACCAACAAAACGCCGGCGACCCCCTGTATCGTCCAATGGCTCCAGATCTCGATCACTCACATGCATTCCGCGCCGCGAGTGATCTCGTATTTAAGGGGTCGGTGCAACCCTCTGGCTATACTGAGCCGCTGCTGCATGCGTGGCGGTTGAAGTTCAAGCAAGAGGTGGTTGGGGGCTGATATATCATTCCTGCTGCAACCGTGACTTCTTGATTGTGCGATCGTGCTTCAGTTTTATGAGAAGCCTTAATTCTTTCAAGGATGCATCGAAAAAAACGCCCTCTTTTTGAGGGCGTTTTTCTTATGACGACTACCAACGGATCAAGCGGCTAGCCGCAGCGTGTCCGACTCCGTGTGTCCTGACGGGGTCGAGTGCCGAATCAAATAGTCAAAAGCACTCAAAGAAGCTTTGGCACCCTCACCCATCGCAATGATGATCTGCTTGTAAGGGACGGTAGTGACATCACCCGCGGCGTAGATGCCCGCCACGGATGTCTGGCCTTTGGCATCGACCTCGATTTCGCCTCGGCTCGACAGCGCGACCGAGTCTTTGATCCAGTCGGTATTCGGTAGTAAGCCGATTTGCACGAAGATGCCTTCGAGTTCCAGCGTGTTTGATTCACGGCGCTTGCGATCGGTGTAGCGCATGCCACTCACCTTGCTGCCGTCGCCGATCACTTCCGTGGTTTGCGCATCCGTGATCACGGTGACGTTTGACAAGCTACGCAGCTTGCGTTGCAACACTTCATCGGCGCGCAGGTGCGAATCGAACTCGAGTAGCGTCACATGATTCACAATGCCGGCAAGGTCAATCGCTGCCTCGACACCGGAGTTACCCCCGCCGACCACGGCGACGCGTTTGCCTTTGAACAGCGGACCATCGCAGTGCGGACAGTAAGCCACACCTTTGTTTCGATACTCGCTCTCGCCCGGCACGTTCAATTCGCGCCAGCGCGCGCCCGTCGCAAGAATTACCGACTTTGCTCTCAGACTTGCCCCGCTGTCGAGTTTGACTTCGATTACATCACCCGGCACCAGCGCGGTGGCACGCTGCAGGTTCATGACATCGACATCGTATTCTTTTACGTGCTGCTCAAGTGCGGCCACCAGCTTGGGTCCCTCGGTTTCTTTCACCGAGATAAAGTTTTCAATACCGAGGGTATCGAGTACTTGACCGCCAAAACGCTCAGCCACAATGCCAGTGCGTATACCCTTGCGTGCTGCATAAATAGCTGCCGAGGCACCAGCCGGACCACCACCGACGACCAACACATCGAAAACATCTTTGCGCGCGATTTTCTCCGCCGCACGCGTCACAGCACCGGTATCCAGTTTGGCGAGAATTTCTTCCAATTCCATGCGGCCTTGTCCAAAAGGCTTGCCATTCAAAAAAATGCTCGGTACGGCCATGATCTTGCGTTCAGTAATCTCATCTTGAAATAAAGCTCCATCAATCATGGTGTGACGGATATTGGGATTGATCACGGCCATCAGGTTGAGCGCTTGCACAACTTCCGGGCAGTTCTGGCATGAGAGCGAGATGTAAGTCTCGAAGGCGTACTCGCCCTCGAGCTGGCGGATTTGCTGAATCACCTCATCGCTCACTCTGGGCGGGTGCCCTCCCACTTGCAACAGCGCCAGTACCAGCGAGGTGAATTCATGACCCAGTGGAATGCCAGCGAAACGTACGTCCATAGTGTCATCTGCGCGGTGTACAGCGAAAGATGGCTTGCGCTCCTTATCCTGATTAGATTCGCGATAGGACAGCCGCGGCGAGAGTGCGGTGATTTCCTCTAGCATTGCGCGCATCTCTTGCGATGTCGCGGTGCTATCAAGCGATGCAGTGATCGCCACATCGTGCGTCACTTTGCCGAGGTAGGTTTGCAATTGGGTCTTGAGGGTGGCGTCCAGCATGATGGCCTCTTACGTTAGGTTCTGACATGGGCGCCGCTTGTGCGGCGCCCGGTGTGGCAAGCAACAGCAATTTAGATTTTGCCGACCAGATCGAGTGAGGGTGCCAATGTCTCAGCGCCTGGGGTCCATTTCGCTGGGCAGACCTGACCAGGATGTGCAGCGACATATTGCGCGGCTTGCACTTTGCGCAGCAGCTCGTTGGCGTCGCGACCGACACCGTCGTCGTGGATCTCGCAGACCTTGATCTGCCCTTCCGGGTTGATCACGAAAGTGCCGCGTAATGCGAGCCCACTCTCTTCCACCATCACATCAAAGTTGCGAGTGATCGCGCCGGTCGGATCACCCAACATCGGGAAGCGGATTTTGTTGATGGTGTCCGAACTGTCGTGCCATGCCTTGTGTGCGAAATGGGTATCGGTGGACACGGCATAGATTTCGACGCCGAGCGACTTGAAGGTGTCGTAGTGATCGGCCAAATCGCCTAGCTCGGTCGGACACACAAAGGTGAAGTCAGCTGGGTAAAAGAACACCACCGACCATTTGCCCTGTAGGTCCGCATCACTGATCGAGATGAATTTTCCATTATGGAAAGCCTGTGTCTTGAATGGTTTGATAAAGGTATTGATAAGCGCCATGATTTTCTCCTTGGGGTTGATGAACAACGGATAGAATCATAGACAAAGCCTATTAAAAACTGAATTTGATAGTTTAGATTGATTCCATAGCCAGTGCCTATTGAGATTGTCGTCGCAATAGGCCCAGGATTTCTTGAATTTACGAACTAAGCGTCTGCTTACTCGTGGTTTTTTTGGGAACAACTTTTCGCCTATACTCGGGCACGCGCCAAAAAGCGGCCTAAGTAAATCAACTGTAATTTTGTTGTTCCTGTCTCTGGAGGTTTCATGAAAAGGTTTTTGACGTTTCTGATAGTGGCCGTGCTGAGTACCGGCGTCTTGATGAGTAGCGCTCACGCAAAACGTCTCGGCGGTGGCGGCTCGATTGGTAAGTCATCCCCAACGTACAGCCGGCAAGCCACACCTCCCGCGAATCAAGCGGCACCCGCAGCGCGTCCTGCGCAGCCAGCGGCGCCAGCACCGGCAAGTCCTTGGCGCGGCATCCTTGGTGGCGCCCTACTTGGACTCGGCCTGGGCGCGCTACTCTCGCACTTCGGTTTGGGCGGTGCCGCGGCTGGCATGATCGGCACGTTGTTGATGATTGGCTTGCTCGCGGCTGCGGCCTTCTTCATTTACCGGATGCTCAGCCGAAAGTCTCAGCCAACACCATTGCAACCCGCGTACGCTGGACCCATGCAGCGTGAGCAAATGTCGGAACCGGCACGCACGCCCGAGATCGGATCCGGCCTCGGTACTGCGGAACCCTCGCCATGGCAGTCGACGCAGCCTGCACTACCGGAAGGCTTTGATGTGAATGGCTTCTTGCGTCACGCAAAAACCAACTTTATCCGCATGCAAGCTGCGTGGGATCGTGCTGATGTTAACGACATCAGAGAGTTCACCACACCCGAGATGTATGCAGAACTGAAGATGCAGCTGACCGAACGCGGTGCCACCTCGAACACCACCGACGTAGTCAGTATCGACGCAGAGATGCTCGGCGTTGAAACCAACACGGTCGAGCATATTGCAAGCGTACGTTTCCACGGGATGATTCGTGAAGACCAAGGCGCACCAGTCGAGCACTTTAGTGAAGTCTGGGTGTTGACCAAACCTGTTGCCGGTCCTCAAGGGTGGTTGCTGGCAGGGATTCAGCAATCATCATAGTTTGCAATGTGGAGGGCGCGATGACGCTCTCTCCCTCAAGGCCTTTTTGATTCAAGCCGCTCATACTTTGAGCGGCTTTTTTCTAGCAGGCGAAACCACGCAGCGACCATCACCATGAATCAACTGGACCGCACACCGATGCCACGACAAGCCTCATGGGTGCTTGCGGCAGTTGCATTGTTATTGGTGCTGCACGCGGGCTTGATTGCTGCGCTGTATGCAGGACTACTGGTCTATGCCTTGGTGCATCTGCTCGCACCAAAACTTGCACGGTTCATTGGCGGTCGTTCAGCGCGGGTAGTGGCCGTTGCAACACTGAGCGGATCCATCGTCGTGCTGTTGAGTCTGGGTGTTTGGTTGATTGCCTCGTTCTTTTTTTCGGAGGCAGGCAGTTTGCCGGTTTTATTGAAAAAGCTGGTCGATCTGATTGAAGAGGCGCGCGGGCAGATTCCGTATTGGCTTGGCGCGTTACTGCCGCAAAGCGCGGAAGCCTTACAACAGTGGTTGACACAATGGATGCGCGACCACGCCACACAAGCCACGCAAGTTGGACAGCAGACGGGTCGTGTGTTTGTACAAATTTTGATTGGCATGGTCATTGGCGCCATGGCCGCTTTGTACGACACCACACAAATACCGAGATTCAAGCCGCTGGCAGCAGCGTTACATGAGCGCGTCGCAACGCTACACCAGTCATTCCGAAGTGTTGTTTTTGCTCAGGTGCGAATCGCCGCCATCAACGCGGTATTCACAGGGATTTACCTGGCGGTCGTTCTGCCATTTGCAGGCATCAAGCTGCCACTCGTGAAGACCATGATCTTCGTGACGTTTATCGCGGGTTTGCTGCCAGTGATCGGCAACCTCATCTCGAATTCAGTCATTGTCATGGTTAGCCTCTCGCATTCATTGGGCGTGGCAACGGCGTCACTGCTATTTCTGGTCACCATTCACAAGCTGGAATACTTCCTCAACGCCAGAATTATCGGCACGCAGATCAATGCGCGGGCTTGGGAACTACTGGCCGCCATGCTAGTTATGGAGGCACTGTTCGGCATACCCGGCGTCATAGCGGCGCCGGTGTTTTATGCCTACCTCAAGCACGAGTTACAAGCAGCAAACCTCGTCTGACAAAGCATGGCAAGTCTCGATCAGCGGATTGGAAACCTGAAGATGCCAAGGCCTGCCCATCGAGTCACGACTTTTCATCACGCGGTTCGTCTGCAATTGATGCAATCAAGTCAGCGGGTCGTGAGGAATGTCGTCGAAGCCGCAGATTCACCATTTCAACAATTACCGCAAATGCCATCGCACTATAAATGTATCCCTTAGGAATATGCGTGCCAAACCCTTCTGCAATCAGGACGACCCCAATCGCCACCAAGAATGCAAGCGCAAGTACCTTGAAAGTGGGATGCGAGGAAACGAAACGGCCAATAGCACCCGCAAACAGCATCATTAAACCGACTGATACAACCACCGCAGCGACCATGATCTCAATGCGATCGACCATGCCGACAGCAGTGATGATGGAGTCAAGCGAGAAAACCAGATCGATCAGCATGATTTGTAGAATGACTACCCCAAATGCAGCGTGCACTGCACCCTTAGGTTGCTCGTGCACACCTTCCAGCATTTGGTGGATCTCGCCTACGCTTTTCCACAGAAGGAACAGGCCACCTAAAAGCAGTACCAGATCTCTTCCTGAGAATGCATTACCCATCACCTCAAATAGTGGTGACGTCATCCCAATGATCCATGTGAGCATTAACAACAAACCTATACGCATGAACATCGCCGCGAACAAGCCGATCTTGCGTGCCCGTTCGCGCTGATGCGGCGGCAACTTGTCGACTAATATTGAAATGAAGATCACATTATCGATACCCAGCACTAATTCCAGCGCGGTCAGTGTCGCGAACGCAATCCAAGTATGCGGGTCGGAAAGCAACTCAATCATCAGTCATCCTAATCAGAAACGAATTT
>CAZLJL010000105.1:0-6324 GCA_964559785.1 uncultured Bifidobacterium sp. | reverse complement strand
TCTTGTTCATGATCATGAAGGTGACCAAGGGCGTAATCACCAGCGTGGCAATCACGACCAATGACGAGCGCAGATCACCCAAGAAGATGAATAGCACCACTACCACCAGAATCACACCTTCGATCAAAACTTTGCCAACCATCCACAGCGAGGCGTCGACTAATTCAGTACGGTCATAGAAGGGTACGATTTGCAAGCCACCTGGCAGCATCTGCTTGCTATTAATTTCATCCACACGCTGCTTGATGCGGGTGACGATTTCTTTGGCGTTACCACCTTTGAGCATCATCACGATGCCCCCGGTCGCCTCGGTTACACCATCTTTAACCAGTGCACCCATTCGCACCGCAGAACCGATTTTGACTTGGGCGACATCACGCACGAACACGGCCACACCGCGTTCCTCTTTCAGCACGATATTGCCGATATCTTCAACCGAGCGTGCGAGACCTACACCACGCACCAGGAACTGCTCTGCGCCTTGCGGCAAAATCCCACCACCTGAGTTGGCATTATTGGCAGCGATCGCTGCACGGACCTCGTCCATGCTGAGCTGGTAGTGCCGCAGTCGATCTGGATTGACCAGGACTTGGTACTGCTTCTCGTAGCCACCGAATGAGTTGATTTCAGCCACGCCCGAGATTGAGCGCAACATGGGGCGAACCACCCAATCCTGAATCGAGCGGCGCTCCATCAATTCGGCTTCACTTAACTTGCTTTTGCCGTCGCTGGGGAGTTCGAGGGTGTATTGAAATACTTCGCCAAGACCTGTCGATACCGGGCCAAGAATCGGCGTGACATCAGCGGGCAGACGCGAGCGCACTTCCATCAGGCGCTCCATGACTAACTGGCGCGCGAAGTAAACATCGGTGCTATCGGTGAACACCAGCGTCACAATCGAGAGGCCGTTGCGGTTCAGCGAACGCATCTCGGTCAGACCGGGAAGGCCGGTCATGCCAATCTCGACCGGTACGGTGACGAAGCGCTCAACTTCCTCCGGTGTACGTCCGGGGGCTTCGGTTGCGACTTGAACTTGAACGTTGGTGACGTCGGGGAAAGCATCCACCGATAGTTTCATCGAGGCGCGCAGACCGAAACCGACCAGCGCGAACGCGATCACCACCATCAACAGGCGCTGTGACAGCGCTGCCTTGATCAATGCATTCATGGGCTTACTCCAGCTCGGCGCGCTTGCGCTGGCTGTTCAGGTGGAAGCTACCGTCAACCACGACTGGCGTACCTTCCTCAATGCCTTTGCGTACAGGACGTAGCTCACCTGCTGCCGGATCGAGCAAGACTTCCGTCAGCCGGAAGCGGTTCTCCGCGAGTTTGACGAAGACGTAGTCTTTATCGTTCTCACGCACGACCGCAGTAGCGGGCACCGCGAGTTGCTTGACCCGCAAGCCGCTCAACGTCAGCGTGGCGAGCATCTGTGGTTTGAGTTCGAATTTTGGGTTGTTGACTTCGGTACGAATTGGTACGGTGCGCGTATCCGGTTGTACGGTGTCACTCACGAACACGATTTTTCCGCTGAGTTTTTGTGCACCGAGTGCAGAGACTTGGACGTCTACCTTCTGGTTAATCTGAACCGAGTTAGCGTCTTGCTCCGGCAGCGCGCCTATCACCCAGACGTTGGATAGGTCGGCAACGGTGAACAACGGATCACCCGGCTGCGCTACTTGACCCTGGCTGACTTTACGCTCAATCACCACGCCACTGCGCGTTGCCCGGATATTGACCTCGCTGGCAATCGCACCCGTCTGACGAAGTTTTTCGATGGTTTCTTCACGCAGACCGATCAAGCGCAGCTGATCATGCGCGGCACGTAGCTCAGCGCGTGCAACCGATAACTCAACCTCGCGCCGCTGCAACTCTGCAGTACCAATCACATCGGCCGCCACCAACGCTCTGGCACGCTCCACCGCACGTTCTGCCAGGCTCGACATCGACAACGCGCGCAAATACGACAACTGCGCATTGGTCAGTTCCGGGCTTGATAGCGTAGCGAGTGACTGCCCCGCTTTGACGCGATCACCCACTTCGGCAAACACCTGCACGACGCGGCCGGTTACGGCGGAACCGATGCGCATGGTCATGCGCTCGTTAGCCTCGATTCGTCCAGCAACTTTTTGCTCGACTGCGATGTCCGCCATGGTGGCAGGCTCGACATGGAAAGCCTTGGTCATCTCGGGCGTGAGCTCGACGATCATCGGATCGGCTGGCTTGGCCGTGGCTTTCGCAGCGGCACCAGCGGGGGCTGCTGCCTCGGTCGCCTTGGGTGCTTCTTTTTTATCGCAAGCAGCCAGCATCAGCGTGGCTGCAAGCAGTGAGGGTAGGGTGAATGCGTGCAAAGGTTTCATTGCGCTTCGCTTTTTAGTCAGGGGAAGATTATTTTTCTGCGGCATAACGGCCGGTGAGTACGTCAAGCTCGATTAAGGCTGATTGCAATTCATAACGTGCCAGCAGCAGGTCTTGTCTGACGGCGCGTAATACCCGCTGTGCATCGAGCACTTCGAGGATGCCGCGTTCGCCAAAACGGTAAGCGGCTTCGGCTACACGCAAGGCCGCTTCCGACGAACGTACTGCACCTTCGGATAGGGCTTTGACACGGACCGTCGCGATATCGACCGCACGACGTGACAGTTCAAGTTGCTGCAAAAGCTCTGCACGGCGACCTTCGAGCCGGCCACGGGTACGCTCGCGATCAGCCGCAGCTTCCGCCTTGGGACCGCGGCGCTGATCGAGAATTGGAATCTGCACCGACAAGCCAATCATGTCGTTGCGAAGATCAGGTTCGCGTAGTTGCGATGCGCGCAGTTCAACACCGGGAATGACGCTGGCAGCAGCTTCTTCAACGCGGGACTTGGTACGATCGAGTTCCGCTTCGAGTAGTCGCACTTCAGGGTTGAATTGAACTGCTTCGGATTTCAATTGATCCAGCGCGGGCAAGACGCGGGTTTCTTCCAGATTTCCTTCCAGCTCCCAACGTGCTGGCAACATGCCAGCAGCCAATCGGTTTAGCGTGATGGCGGACTGCGCAATTTGCAGTCGCGCGGTTTCTTCACGCTGCCGCGCATTGATGATTTCTGCATCAGCGCGGATCAGATCCAGCTTGCCGGTTTCGCCCGTCTCGACGCGCACCTTGATACGCTCTCTGGTTTGCTCCAGTAGCGACAGCGATTCAGCAGCTTCACGCGCCTGAAGTTTTCGCAGCAAATATTCGTTGGCGCGCAAGCGAACCAATCCGACCAGTTCATTACGGGTCGTGGCATAGGCTTGTTGCGAGCCTTGCTCCGCAAATAGCGCGCTGTTTATACGCGCGCTACGTAGTGCGGGGTTTTCAATGATCTGCGTCACACCAACGCCAACGATGTTTCCACTAGTGGTGCCCGGGGTGATGGCGGAACCACGACCACCATTCATCTCCAACCTGGGGTTGGGGTAGGCACTTGCAGTGGTGATGCCCGCAGTTGCGATGTCGATAGCGCGGCGAGCAGCGTTCAATCCCGTGTTGTGTTGAAGCACCGTGTTGACCAGCTCGTCTATGGTGACGATTTTTGCCTCAGCCGAGGACGCGTCCTCAGCCAGGGCGACCGGGGTACCTAAACAGAGCCAGGCGCTCACGAGCGCTGCAGCGACGGCACCATCAAGCCATTTAGAGCGGGTGGGTGATGCCGGTGGCGCCAGTATGGACTTTGGATCAATCAATCGAGCGTGAATTGGCAGCAACGCTGCCGGCCAGGGGTTTTTCATTGTTCGTGATGTGTCAAAAACAGCTGGCGATTATCTCAGGAAACATCGTAGTTTTCCGTCGGAGAAATGCAGTCTAGCTTCGGAAAATACGAAGTTAATCAAACATTAGCCAAACGACAATCGAATGATACCGAACTGCCCGATTTCCGGTAGTAGGCTTGATGACTCAAGCTCGCAGCAGGCTGAGCTAGTTGTTTCTGGAGCGCCAGAACTGCTGATTAAATGCAATCACTTGGGCGGCGGTGACCACGGTGACGGTGGAGGCAGGTGGGTTTGGCTTGACCCGCTGGCTTGAGGGGGTCGCGAAAACCGAGTTGGTGACCGGGTTCGGCTGCCCATAGCTGCGCTTCACAGCCGCCGGTGTTGCCTGGAACAGGCGCTCTGTGCTGGCAGCCGTAGGCTTCGGCAGATCCAGTGGCGCCGGTTTCAGCTTGGCAGTGGTGAAGGCATCCATTGGGGTAACGGTTTTCCCGGCAAATCGCTCCATACTGGCAAATGGGGCAACGCTGTTGAAACCCATCGCCACCAGATTTTTCGCTGCAGTTGCCTGCCTGGCGAGTTCGCGTGCGCGCTCAAGTTCAGGGGCAGCGGCAACGCTCGCGGGGAGCGCAGCCAGGCGGGTTCTATCGAGCGGCTTGAGTTTGGCAATGGAGTTTGGCAACTGCACCAAGACCGACAGCGCGCTGAGTGGGTCAATGTTGGCGTCGGTGAAGTAATCACCGTATCGGGCTTTGGGAATACCGAGCATGGTCATCATGGTCTCGGCTTTGGGCTCAAGCGTGCTGCGCGCCTCAATCACCGTGGTACCACGAGGGAAGTTCACCAGTGTGGTGATGCCCAGCGCCTTGAGGGCTCCGGTCGCTGCTTGGAAGTTGCGATAGACGGTAGTAGAGATCTCGCCGGGTTTCTCCGGGTCTTCAATCATTTTGAAAGCGGCAAACGCTGATGTGCCATTCGGGAAAGCGCTGAGATCGTAGATACCGGACTTCGCCAGTTCCGACACCAGGATGCCATTTCTAGGGTCTTTATACAGTGCGTCAATCGCACCACTGACCGAGGTCCCACGTGGGAAGCGGGCGAGATTGTTCACGCCGAGCGACTTGAGCTTGATACCTGCCAGCAGATTCTTGTTGAGCAGCTCTTCCGACAGCACCAAGTTACCCGGTGTAGCCGGGCTGTTGTCCTCGACGCGCCGAGCCACCATGCGAAACGCATCGGCCCACCCCACACCAGCCGGAAAGCCTCTCGGTGTCGGGTCGGTGATCTTTGCGTCTTTGATTAATTCTTTTAGCTCGGTATTAGTGGTTGCATTGGCGATATCCAATAGCGCTACCGTCAGCTGCGTTTTCATTTGAAGCAGGCTGGGATTCGGCGACGGTGCTGTCACCGAAGCCGTGCTATTGGTTGTGTTGGTAATCGAGGTTGCCATATGCCTAATGCCTGTCGGTCGGACATAGCGAATGCATGGCTCTACGCAACTTTCGTTCCAGTCGGTGTGGCGCTGAGATGAGCTGCGAAATTGCTTAGTGAGCGGCAAAGATTTGCCGCTAGCGGAGAAGAGTTTCCGCTTATTCCCAAACACCCACTTCACTGAGTGCCGTCGAAGCTTGCAAGCGCTGATCAACAAGTGACTTGGAAGCAGCTTGGATACAACAGATTCTTGTACTGGCGCAGCGATTCAGTGGATTGCTCGTCATGCCGAAGCAAGAATCCGCCATACCGCACTTGGTCATTGGATGATCTTGCCCCGCCAGATGGGGGAGATGACAAGGTGGCTGATGAGTACGATAGTCCGTGGAAAGAAGCGATTGAACATTACTTCAGCCATTTCTTATATTTCTATTTCCCGCAAGTCCATGCCGAGATCGACTGGCACCAGCCCTACACTTTTCTGGATAAGGAACTGTTAGCTGTCGTCAGAGACGCCGAGCTTGGTACCCGATTTGTCGATAAGCTGGTCAGAGTTACCCGTCGAACTGGCAAAGCTGAGTGGATTTATCTGCATCTTGAGGTGCAGGGTACACCGCAGGAAAAATTTGCAGAACGAATGTTCGTTTACCACTACCGTTTATACGACCGCTATCGCCAGCCGATTGCTAGCCTTGCTTTGTTGGCCGATGACCGAACAAATTGGCGGCCAGATAAATTTGGTTATGACGTCTGCGGATGTCAACTCAGTTTGAGATTTCCGATTGCCAAGCTAGTTGACTGGATCGGTAGCGATGATAGGCTGGCGGATAGTCACAACCCATTTGCATTTGTCACGCGAGCGCATTTGAAGACCCGTGGTACGCGCGAGCAACCCATGGAAAGGTATGCAAAAAAACGTCAATTATTGTTGGATCTGCGTCGACACGGCTGGGATAAAAGAACCGCTTTTGACCTTTACAAAATTCTTGATTGGATGATGCGTCTACCAGATGAGCTTGAGGAGGCTTTGTGGGAAGATGTCAAAAAAGTGGAGGAAAGTGAACAAATGAGATATGTCAGCTCTTTCGAACGCATTTTGATTGACCGAGGTTTCAAGAAGGGTTTGGAGCAGGGAATCGAGCGCGGTATCGAGAAAGGTAT
>CAZLJL010000104.1:0-6325 GCA_964559785.1 uncultured Bifidobacterium sp. | reverse complement strand
GGTATGCCGAAGCTGTTTGCCAGTAACGTGATCGTGACGGATAAAGAGACCGGTAATAGCTTTCGCGCCACGATCAAGGTAAACGAGCCGTTAATTTATAAAGGCCTCGCGGTATATCAATCTAGTTTTGACGACGGCGGTAGCCGCTTGAAACTAGCGGGTTATCCCATGGCCGGGTCCAGCCATGTGCAATTTCCGGTCGACGGGCAGGTCGGGAAAGCATCGCGCCTCGCTGGCAATGACGGTGATTACACCATCGAGTGGTCGGGCTTCCGTCCTTTTAACGTCGAGAATATGGCGGGTGATCCACGCGCGGTAAAGCAGCCCAAGGGCTTCAATGAGAATCTTGAGAAGCGACTGGGGTCGGCCGCTAATCGCGAGCGCGGCAAGGATCTTCGTAATGTTGGCCCGAGTGTGCAGTACAAGCTGCGTGATAAAACGGGTCAGGCACGCGAGTTCAGCAATTACATGATGCCAGTGACGATCGACGGTGAAGAGGTATTCCTTGCCGGTGTGCGCGATAACCCATCAGAGGGATTCCGTTATCTCCGTATTCCCGCAGATGCTAACGGCAAGGTTGACGAGTGGATGCGGTTGCGAGCAGCGATTTCTGATCCTGCCTTGCGTGAAAAGGCGGCCAAGCGTTACGGTGCGAATGTGCCGTTAGGGGCCAATAGCTCGCCGCAAATGCGCGAGCAGCTTCAGTTGTCGGCACTGCGTGGTCTGAATGTGTTTGCCGGTGATGCCGAGTCTTCCGGCTATATAGCGGTTGCGCGATTTATCGATAAGGTCCCGAAGGATCAGCAGGAGAGAACTGTCGATATTTTCATGAAGATCCTGAACGGTGCGATGTGGGAGCTATGGCAAGTCGCGCGCGACAAGGATGGCTTGCCGGCTGCGGTACCCGACCCCAAGAATGCGCGCTTTCTCCAGCGTTCGACGGATGCGCTTGCCGATTCCTTTTTTTACGGCGCGCCGGTGTATCTGCAATTACGTGGCTTTGACGAGGTGAAAGCCTCAGTGTTCCAAGTCACCCGATCCCCCGGCAAGAACGTGGTTTATTTGGGGTGCTTGCTACTCGTGCTTGGGGTATTCGCCATGCTGTATATCCGTGAGCGTCGACTGTGGGTCTGGATTCGGCCCGAGGCGGGTGGTAGTGTGCGTGCGCTGATGGCCATGAGCACGCAGCGACGTAGTCTGGATTTCGACAAGGAATTCGAGCAGATGAAGGCGCGCTTGCCATCGACCTAACGAGGCAGGCTCTGGCGCAGGGTACTGCTAGGCACGGCTTGATGCACTCAACTATACTTCGCAGCGCATAGCGGTATTGCCGGATCTACGGAGATAAACGATGGAGCTCACTGAAAATACAACCTACGCAGAGAGCAGCAGCCTGTTCAAAGGGCGTGGCTGGTTTGACTGGCTTTTTGCGGGACTATTACTTGCGGGCGCATTATTTGCCCTGAGTCGTTACGGCGAGTTCATGGATATCTATGAGAAGGGTATCCTGCTGGCAGCGGTGCCGACCTTCGTCGGCCTTGGGTGGTACTGGAAATCCGCGCGTACACTTTTCCTTCTGATCGCTGCCCTCTCTTTGTATGGAATCAATCTGTACGGCGGAAACCTGGACGCAGCACAGAGCCGGTTTTTCCTCAAGTACATGCTCTCCAGTCAGTCCGCGATTTTATGGATGAGCACCTTGTTCTTCCTCGCCACCTTGTTTCACTGGGGCGGATTGCTGGCGCGTTCAGCCTTCGGTGGTGCTGTGGGTAGCAAGCTATGCTGGGCCGCGATTCTGCTTGGTTTCACTGGCTTGATGGTACGTTGGTATGAGTCTTATCTTCTAGGTCCGGACATTGGTCATATTCCAGTATCCAATCTGTACGAAGTATTCATTCTGTTTTGCCTGATTACCGCTTTGTTCTTGGTGTTCTACGAACAAAAGTATGAGACCTACGCTTTCAGTGCTTTCGTGATGCTGGTGATTTCGGCCGCGGTCGGTTTCCTGCTGTGGTACATGACCACCCGCGATGCCCATGAAATTCAACCACTGGTCCCGGCACTTCAGAGTTGGTGGATGAAAATTCATGTGCCCGCCAATTTCATCGGCTATGGCACCTTCGCGCTGGCAGCGATGGTGGGTATTGCCTACCTACTGAAAGCCAAGGGCATATTGGAAGATCGTTTGCCACCGCTCGAAGTGCTGGATGATGTGATGTACAAGGCGATTGCAGTTGGCTTTGCGTTCTTTACTATAGCCACGATTCTGGGTGCTTTGTGGGCCGCTGAGGCCTGGGGCGGCTACTGGTCCTGGGATCCTAAGGAAACCTGGGCGCTGATCGTCTGGCTCAACTATGCGGCTTGGCTGCACATGCGGCTCATGAAAGGTTTGCGCGGACAAGTGGCAGCCTGGTGGGCAGTGGTAGGACTACTAGTCACCACCTTCGCATTTCTCGGCGTGAATATGTTCCTCTCGGGATTGCATTCCTACGGCGAACTCTGATTAGTCGATCGCCTGGCCATTGCTAAAAGCGTGGTCAGGCAAGACAGCACCCATCACACTATGTGGATCAAGATTCCGCGCTATCGCGAACCATTACCTTCCGAGATCACGCCACGCGAGATTGCGCTCTCGCGCCGTACATTCTTGCAAGGCTTGGCGGCCAGCTCGCTGGTAGCCACTGGATATGCAGGCCCAGTATTGGCGAATGAACCTGTGCAGCGAGCACGTTTGTCGGCGCAACGGAATGCCAAGTACAGCGCAGCAGACAAACCTACCGCTTACGCTGACGCGACCACTTACAACAATTTCTATGAGTTCGGCACCGACAAAGGTGATCCGGCACTGTATGCCGGATCACTCAAGACTCGGCCATGGACCTTGAGAGTTGATGGCGAGGTCAAGAAGCCGTTGACACTGGATCTGGACGCACTGCTCAAGCTTGCGCCACTCGAGGAGCGTTTGTATCGGCTGCGCTGCGTTGAGGGTTGGTCGATGGCGATTCCCTGGATCGGTTTTTCTTTGGCAGAGTTGATTCGCAAAGTCGAGCCAACCGGGAATGCCAAGTATGTTGAGTTCACCACGCTGGCCGATCGGGCACAAATGCCGGGTTTGCGTAGCCGCGTGCTCGATTGGCCCTATGTTGAAGGCTTGCGTATCGACGAAGCCAATCATCCGCTCACTTTGCTCACCCTTGGCATGTATGGCCAGGTGCTGCCGAATCAGAATGGTGCGCCGGTTCGTATCATCGTGCCTTGGAAATACGGGTTTAAATCGGCCAAATCGATTGTTCGTATTCGCTTTACTGAAGTTCAACCCAGAACTGCATGGAATATCGCGGCGCCGGAGGAGTATGGTTTTTATTCGAATGTGAACCCGGAGGTGGATCATCCGCGTTGGTCACAGGCGAGTGAACGCAGGATAGGTGAAGATGGTTACTTCACCAAGAAACGCAAGACGCTCATGTTCAATGGTTATCCGGAAGTTGCTTCGCTCTACAGCGGTATGGATTTAAAGAAGTTTTACTGAGCCAATGACGCTCAGCGCCGCGCGACTGTTACTGCTGAAGCGTGCTGTCTTCGTGAGTGCGTTACTACCACTCGCAGTTTATGTATCCCTTGCGGCGCAGAATCAATTAGGCGCCAATCCGATTGAGCATCTTACCCGCAGTAGTGGCGACTGGACACTTTACCTCCTGACGCTGACCCTTGCGATCACGCCGTTGCGCCGACTCAGCGGGCAGCAGTGGTTGCAAGCATTACGACGAATGCTGGGGTTGTTCGCTTTTTTCTACGCCAGCCTTCACTTCATCACGTTCATCTGGTTCGATCATTTCTTTGATCTGGATGATATCTGGGTCGATGTCTGGAAGCGACCATTCATTAGCGTTGGATTCGCAGCATTCGTGCTGCTAATCCCGCTGGCACTGACCAGTACCAAGACGATGCAGCGCCGGTTGGGTCGCTACTGGTCACGTTTACATCGTTTGATTTATTTGACGGCCCTGCTCGCGCTACTGCATTTTTGGTGGATGCGAGCGGGTAAACAGAATTTTGGCGAGCCGATCCTGATGGGTGCGATCGTCCTGCTCTTGCTTGCGGCAAGAGCTGCAGGGCCTATACAACGATGGATTCGAGCGAGAAAAGATCTTCCGGATTCTCTCGACGCCTGATCACACTGAACCGATCGCCGTCCACCAGGATTTCGGCAGCACGACCGCGGGTGTTGTAGTTCGACGCCATCGTCATGCCATACGCGCCGGCAGACATGATCGCCAGCAAGTCGCCGGGTTCAAGAGAAAGCTGCCGATTGCGTGCCAGCCAGTCGCCCGATTCACAGACCGGGCCTACTACGTCATAGCATCGTGTGTCGGCATTGCGCCGATGCACGGATTGCACACCATGCCAGGCTTCATACATCGCCGGACGCATCAAGTCATTCATGGCTGCATCGACTACTGCAAAATTCTTGGTGGCCCCATGTTTGAGATATTCCACTCGGGTCAGCAGTACGCCCGCATTGCCGACAATGGAGCGACCTGGCTCGAACATGACACTGATCGGGGCGCCGTTATATTTTTCTGTGCGCCAGCGATCAATTCTTTTGAACAACCGAGATAGATACTCGCCAACCGCCACCGGCTTCTCATCGTCATAGGTGATGCCGATACCACCTCCAATATCGAGATGGTGCAGGTGAATGCCGTTGGCGTGTAGCTGATCTACCAGCTCAATGATCTTCTCGAGTGCTTCCAGCAGGGGTGCGTCGTCGAGCAGCTGCGAGCCAATATGACAATCAATGCCAGTCACCTCGATATTTGGCAGACTGTGGGCAACGCGGTAGGTATCCAGCGCATCCTCAAAAGCGATACCGAATTTGTTTTCTTTTAGTCCAGTCGCGATATAAGGATGGGTCTTGGGATCAACATCGGGATTAACCCTAAGCGACACTCGGGCCTGTCGTCCCATACTGCTCGCAATAGCGCTCAGTCGGTGCAACTCGGGAATCGACTCGACATTGAAACAAAGAATATCGTGCGACAGCGCGAGCTTTATCTCGTCTTGTGACTTGCCCACGCCCGAGAAGATCACCTTGCGTGGATCACCGCCAGCAGCAAGCACGCGCAGTAGCTCGCCGCCGGAGACGATGTCAAAGCCTGAGCCGAGTTGCCCCAGCAAGTTCAACACCGCAAGATTGGAGTTCGACTTCACTGAATAGCAGACCAGCGCACCGCTCTCGCCGCGGCCATGGGCGCGGCAGGCATCCGCATACGCCCTAAAATTCTGAGTCAGCGCTGCTCGCGAGTACACATACGTTGGCGTGCCGACCTGGTTGGTAATCTGGTCGAGTGGCAATCCTTCGACATACAGGGTATCGCCGCGATATTCAAAATACGACATGCTTATGGCTTGCGCGCTGGGTCGGCATTATTGGCCGGCTGCGCGTCAAATTCGCTGTTAGTGGAGGTGGCCGGTGGCGCCGGTCGATCGGGCAGGTAGAGCGCGCCCTTCTGGCCACAGGCGGTTAAGCCGATACTGAACATCATCGTTAGAATGCAGGATAGTTGGCGCATAGAAGTGAAATAGGCCGATGATGTCGCCCTTCACGGGCGGAGATCTGCGTCAAAAAACCGAATGGAGTTTAGCATGACCGAAACCGAGTTCCTGACCATTGCGGGGCGCGTACTGGACCAAATCGAAACGGGAATCGAGCGTGCCGCCGACTCGGCCGACGTGGATATTGAATGCAGCCGCAGCGGCAATGTCATGGAGATTGAATTCATCGATGGCGGCAGCAAGATTATTGTCAATACACAGGCTGCGATGCAGGAGATCTGGGTTGCCGCGCGTGCCGGTGGTTTTCATTTCCGAATGATTGACGGCAGTTGGCGCGACACTCGCGATGGTGGTGAACTGTTCAGTGCCCTGTCGAGGCTTGCCAGTGCGCAGGCGGGGGTCGAGTTGGCCGTCGCGCCTTGATCCAACAAGCACACGAGTCCAAAGACGCCGGATCAGAAAATTTCGCCCTTGGCGCCTTCTTTGAGTAGCTCTTTACTAGGCTCGCGCTGTGTTTCTTTCTGGGAGTCCGTCGAGCCAGCGTTCGATTTATCTTCACCTTGATGCATGCCCAGTGAGTGCACCCCTTCCCCTTCAATGTACTCGCTGTACATCATGTCGCCATTGTGGGTAATGACCCCAAACGGTATCTCACGGTCTGATACGGGTAAGCCTGGCAAGGCTTTTTGCATGTAGTTGATCCAGATGGGCAACGCAAGACCACCGCCTGTTTCTTTGTTACCCAAGTTGCGCGGCTTGTCGAAACCGA
>CAZLJL010000103.1:0-6412 GCA_964559785.1 uncultured Bifidobacterium sp. | reverse complement strand
TGATTGATAAAACCGTACCGGATCTGCATACCGCAGTCGCTGGCATTCATGATGGCGCTACCGTCATGATTGGTGGTTTTGGGAACGCGGGTATGCCCAAGGCATTGATCGACGCGCTGATCGAGCAGGGCGCGACTGATCTCACGATTGTGAATAACAACGCTGGCAACGGCGATACCGGCTTGGCGGCTTTACTGGCGGCCGGGCGGGTCAAGAAAATCATCTGCTCGTTTCCGCGGCAAGCTGACTCGCATGTATTCGACGGCCTCTACCGCGATGGCAAGATTGAACTGGAGCTTACGCCGCAGGGTAATCTGGCCGAGCGGATTCGTGCAGCGGGGGCAGGTATCGGTGGTTTTTTTTCGCCGACGGGCTATGGCACGCAACTCGCCGAGGGCAAGGAGACGCGCTTGATCAATGGACGGCACTATGTGTTGGAGTCGCCGATCCATGCTGACTTCGCGTTGATCAAAGCGCTGAAGGGTGATCGCTGGGGCAATCTTGTTTACCGTAAGGCAGCGCGTAACTTCGGGCCGATCATGGCGAGTGCGGCGCGCTGTACGATTGCCCAAGTCGATGAGATCGTGCCACTCGGCGCCCTTGACCCCGAGGTCATCGTCACACCAGGCATCTTTGTGCAGCGTGTTGTGCAGATCGGAGGTGTGCAATGAAACGCCGCAGTCGTGACGAGATCGCGCAGCGTGTCGCGCGTGATATTCCCGAAGGTGCCTATGTCAATTTGGGTATTGGCCTGCCGACTATGGTGGCCAACCACCTCGACCGTAGTAAAGAGATTTTTCTGCATAGCGAAAATGGCTTGCTCGGGATGGGGCCGGCACCAGCGCCGGGGGATGAAGACGAGGATCTGATCAATGCGGGCAAGCAGCCTGTGACACTGCTGACCGGTGGCGCTTTTTTTCATCACGCAGATTCATTCGCCATGATGCGTGGTGGGCATCTCGATATTTGTGTGCTTGGCGCGTTTCAAGTGTCCGAGCGCGGCGATCTCGCTAATTGGCATACGGGTGCGCCGGATGCTATACCGGCAGTGGGTGGCGCGATGGATTTGGCGATAGGTGCCAAAAAAGTGTTTGTGATGATGGAGCACCAAACCAAGAGTGGCGAGAGCAAGATCGTGCCGAGTTGTACTTATCCGTTGACGGGTGTGGGCTGCGTATCGCGTATTTATACGGATTTGGCAACCATTGATGTCACGCCAGAGGGCTTGCTTGTCATTGATATGATTGAGGGCTTGACGTTAGACGCCTTGCAGCAAATGACGGGTATTCAGTTGCGAAGCATCTAAACGTATACATCTGTGGATCCCGGCCTGCGCCGGGATGAGGTTTCCATGAGGCCAGCGCCGAGATCGCCATCCAGATTTTTGAATTGAAACTTTAAATGTTGATGACGCCAACATCGTCATTCCGGCGAAGGCCAGAATCCAGTTTTCTTTCTAACTTCTACTGAATAAAGATAACGATGAAACAAGCATTTATCTGTGATGCTATTCGAACGCCAATCGGCCGCTATGGTGGCGCGCTAAAAGATATGCGTGCAGACGATCTTGGCGCTATTCCGCTGCGTGCGCTGATGGAACGTAATCCCACCGCAGATTGGTCCATGGTGGACGATGTGATCTTCGGTTGTGCTAATCAGGCAGGCGATGACAATCGTAATGTTGCTCGTATGTCGCTGCTGCTAGCAGGGTTGCCATTGTCGGCGCCCGGAGCGACCATTAATCGCTTGTGTGGCTCCGGCATGGATGCTGTTGGCAGCGCAGCACGTGCGATCAAGTCGGGTGAAGCGGGTTTGATGATTGCGGGTGGGGTCGAGTCGATGACACGCGCACCGTTTGTCATGGGCAAGGCAGATAGTGCTTTTTCACGTAATGCACAGATTTTTGATACGACCATCGGATGGCGTTTCATCAATCCGCAAATGAAAGCGCTGTACGGTGTCGATTCTATGCCGGAGACCGCGGAAAATGTCGCGACTGATTTTCATATCAGCCGTGAGGATCAGGATGCATTCGCTTTGCGTAGCCAAGCAAAAGCCTCCGGCGCACAGGCTAATGGCACACTCGCAGATGAGATCGTACCGGTCATCATTCCGCAAAAGAAAGGTGACCCGATCACGGTACTGAATGATGAGCACCCCCGTGCCACCAGTATGGAAGCGCTTGCCAAACTAAAAGGTATCGTGCGACCTGATGGTACCGTGACCGCTGGTAATGCATCCGGTGTGAACGATGGTGCATGCGCCTTGTTGTTGGCGGACGAGGAGAGCGCCGCGCGTCATGGTCTCAGACCCAGAGCCCGTATTCTTGGCATGGCCACTGCCGGTGTTGCGCCACGGGTGATGGGCATAGGGCCGGTACCCGCAGTGCAGAAGCTGCTCCAGCAAACCGGCATCAAGCTCGAGCAGATTGATGTGATCGAATTGAACGAGGCTTTTGCTGCGCAGGGTCTGGCGGTATTGCGACAATTAGGTATTGCCGATGACGATCCACGTGTGAACCCGAACGGTGGCGCGATCGCACTGGGCCATCCGCTGGGCATGAGCGGCGCGCGCTTATTGACGACCGCTACGTATCAGCTACACCGAAGCGGCGGACGTTATGCACTTTGCACCATGTGTATCGGTGTTGGTCAGGGTATCGCAATGCTGATTGAGCGCGTCTGACCAGACGTTTTCTGATCGTAAAAAAGGGGAGCTGAGGCTCCCCTTTTTTGATCCACTATCGTGGGTCTACTGCTGAACGCAATCGACGTAATAGCCCACGGTGCCATCGATCTCGGTTTTTACCAGTCCGTGTACGTCTGTTTCAAAGCCGGGTAACTTTTCATTGAACTCGCGCACGAACTTCAGATAATCCACGATTGTCTTGTTGAAACGCTCACCGGGGATCAGTAGCGGAATGCCCGGCGGGTAGGGGGTGACGAGCATAGCGGTGACCCGACCTTCGAGTTCATCAATCGGTACACGATCAATCTCACGGTGTGCCATCTTTGCGAAAGCATCCGAGGGTTTCATTGCGGGCTGCATATCCGACAGATACATCTCGGTTGTCAGGCGAGCGATATCATGTTCCTTGTACATATCGTGAATACGTTGGCAAAGATCCCGCAGGCCCACGCGTTCATAGCGCGGATTTGCCGCAGTAAACTCGGGCAAGATACGCCACATTGGCTGGTTTTTGTCGTAGTCATCCTTGAACTGCTGTAGTGCAGTGAGCAAGGTATTCCAGCGTCCTTTGGTAATACCAATGGTGAACATGATGAAGAAGGAGTACAAGCCAGCCTTCTCGACAATGACGCCATGCTCGGCCAGATATTTAGTGACGATAGAGGCCGGGATACCGTTGGCCCCGAACTGGCCATCGATCGACAAGCCGGGTGTGACGATTGTGGCCTTGATTGGATCGAGCATATTGAAGCCCGGCTCGATCTTGCCAAAGCCATGCCAGTCATGGCGGTCATCAATCATCCAATCTTCTTGCGAGCCTATACCCTCATCGGAGAATTTTTCAGGTCCCCAGACCTGGAACCACCAGTCTTTGCCCCACTCTTCATCAACCTTCTTCATGGCGCGCCGGAAATCAAGCGCCTCTAGAATACTTTCCTCGACCAGCGCAGTGCCGCCCGGCGGTTCCATCATTGCCGCTGCGATATCGCACGAAGCAATGATCGCGTACTGCGGTGAGGTGGAGATATGCATCAGATAGGCTTCATTGAAGCTATTGCGATCCAGCTGCACGGTCTCCGATTCTTGCACCAGAATCTGCGATGCCTGCGACAGGCCAGCGAGTAGTTTGTGCGTTGACTGGGTCGAGAAAATTAATGACTTGTTAGCGCGCGGGCGATCTTTACCGATCGCATGCATATCCTTGTAGAAGTCATGGAAACTCGCATGCGGTAGCCAGGCTTCATCGAAATGCAGCGTATCGATTTGCCCATCGAGCATTTCCTTGATCACTTCGACGTTATAGGCCACACCATCGTAGGTCGACTGCGTGATCGTGAGAATACGCGGTTTTTTATTTTTGGCTTCGCGCGCGAAGGGGTTCGCCTCGATCTTCTTCATGATGTTTTCCATCTTGAATTCTTCGCGCGGGATCGGGCCAATAATGCCGAGGTGATTACGAGTCGGCATTAGAAATACCGGGATTGCGCCGGTCATGATGATCGAGTGCAGCACCGACTTATGACAGTTACGATCCACCACTACGATATCGCCAGGCGCGACGGTCGAGTGCCACACCATTTTGTTCGAAGTCGAGGTGCCGTTGGTGACGAAGAAGCAGTGGTCAGCATTGAAGATACGTGCAGCATTGCGCTCGGAGGCGGCCACCGGGCCGGTGTGGTCGAGTAATTGACCTAGCTCTTCTACCGCGTTGCAGACGTCGGCGCGCAGCATGTTCTCGCCGAAGAACTGGTGGAACATCTGCCCGATCGGTGACTTCAGAAAAGCGACACCACCGGAGTGTCCGGGGCAGTGCCATGAGTAAGAGCCATCCTGTGCGTAGTGCACCATCGCGCGAAAGAAGGGTGGTGCCAAGCCATCCAGATACGAACGTGCTTCACGAATGATGTGACGCGCCACAAACTCTGGCGTATCTTCAAACATATGAATGAATCCATGCAGCTCGCGCAGAATATCGTTGGGGATATGGCGTGAGGTGCGCGTCTCACCGTACAGATAGATCGGTATATCGGCGTTCTTGTAACGAATCTCTTCTACAAAGGCGCGCAGGGATTTCAGCGCGATCTCGGTTTCCTCGGGGGAGCCGCCGCCGAACTCTTCATCATCAATCGACAGGATGAAGGCAGAGGCGCGTGATTGCTGTTGAGCGAACTGCGATAGATCGACGTAGCTGGTGACGCCCACCACCTCCATGCCCTCGCTTTCAAGGGCATTGGCCAGCGCTCGGATGCCGAGGCCCGAGGTATTTTCAGAGCGGAAATCTTCATCGATGATGACGATGGGGAAGCGAAACTTCATGCAGTTCTCCCGGTGCTGGAAGGCCCCACCACTACGCTGAGCGAGGGGGCGAAAAAACGAAAGCGGGATTGTCTCAGATAAGCACGCGCGGTGGTGAAAAGCGGTGCGGTAACAGGCGGCTCAGGCTGCGCTCGGTCAGTCAGGTGGGATCAGCTGTGGCGGTACATGACAAAAGAGTAATCCCAGCCATTGCTGTCCGAGTGATGGGTCTCGCGTGACTCCACCTGCCACTGCGCCGGGTCAATCGCCGGGAAGAAAGCGTCGCATGCAAATACCGCATCAATCTCGGTTACGACCAGGCGATCGGCAAGTGCGATCGCATCGCGATAAATTTGTGCACCACCGATGATGAAGATTTCACCTTCGCCCGCCATGGCGATCGCCTCCTCAAGCGACGCTGCGCGGTCGACGCCATCAGCGGACCAATCTGCATTGCGGCTCACCACAATATTGTGACGGTTCGGCAGTGGACGGCCTATGGCATCAAAGGTCTTGCGGCCCATGATGATGGCGTGGCCGGAGGTCACACGCTTGAAGAAAGCGAGATCTTCCGGCAAGCGCCAGGGCAGGGTGTTATTGACACCGATACCGTGTTGGCGGTCGACGGCGACGATCAAGGTCAGTGTGCGGCTCATGCGGACTTAGACGGCAACCGGCGCTTTGATCGCCGGATGTGATTGGTAGCCCACCACTTCGATGTCGTCATAGCGGTAGTCGAAAATGCTGTCGGGCTTACGCTTGAGGTGAAGCTTGGGCAAAGGCAGCGGCGACCGCGTCAGTTGCTCTCGCACCTGCTCGAAGTGGTTCGAATAAATGTGGCAATCGCCGCCGGTCCAGATAAAGTCGCCAACGTCCAAGCCTGTCTGTTCCGCCACCATGTGCGTGAGCAAGGCGTATGAGGCGATATTGAATGGCACACCGAGGAAAATATCGGCGCTGCGCTGGTACAACTGACAGGAAAGCTTGCCGTCGGCCACATAGAACTGGAAAAACGCATGGCAAGGCGGCAGCTTCATACGTGGAATATCGGAGACATTCCAAGCCGACACGATCAGGCGGCGTGAGTCCGGGTTGGATTTGATCTGCTGGATCAGCTGGGCGATCTGATCAATATGCTCACCATTGGGTGCAGGCCATGAGCGCCACTGATAGCCGTAAATCGGCCCAAGATCACCTTGCGCATCCGCCCACTCATCCCAGATCGTGACACCGTTCTCTTTGAGGTAACCGATATTGGTCGAGCCCTGAAGAAACCAGATCAACTCGTGAATAATTGACTTCAGGTGCAGCTTTTTCGTGGTGACCATAGGGAAGCCTTCCCGCAGGTCAAAACGCATCTGATAGCCGAACACAGAACGCGTACCGGTACCGGTGCGGTCGGTTTTTTCGGTGCCATGGTCGAGCACAT
>CAZLJL010000102.1:0-6415 GCA_964559785.1 uncultured Bifidobacterium sp. | reverse complement strand
CGGCGCGAGCAGCAGGCTTGAATTGGCGTGACGCCCGCATCACGCCGTACATCAACACGATTCGCCCGCAGGATGAACCGCCCTATCCCGGCGGCGCCGATGCGATTGCGATCGAAGAACGACTCGCTGGCATCCTGCGTTGGAATGCGTTGGCGATGGTAGTCCGTGCCAACCGTGCTTATGGTGAGCTCGGTGGGCATATCGCAAGCTATGCCTCCGCCGCAGACTTGTTCGAGGTTGGTTACAACCATTTCTTCCGCGCACGCAGCGCAGACTTTGCCGGTGATCTGATCTACTTCCAGCCGCACTCAGCACCCGGCATCTATGCGCGCGCCTATCTCGAGGGTCGCCTCGATGACAATAATCTCGCGCACTATCGTCAAGAGATCACGGCAAACGCAAAAAAAATTCAGGGGCTGTCGTCTTACCCGCACCCCTGGTTGATGCCGGATTTTTGGCAGTTTCCAACCGGATCAATGGGCATTGGCCCGATCAGCGCCATTTATCAGGCGCGCTTCATGCGCTACCTCGAGCATCGCGGCTTGCTGACCACCCAAGAACGCAAAGTGTGGGGCGTGTTCGGCGACGGCGAGATGGACGAGCCCGAATCACTTGCTGCGCTGTCACTCGCCGCACGCGAAAAACTCGACAACCTGGTATTCGTTATCAACTGTAATTTGCAACGTCTTGATGGCCCGGTGCGCGGTAATGGTCATATCGTCGACGAGCTGGAAACCTTGTTCGGCGGCGCTGGCTGGCATGTCATCAAGCTACTGTGGGGATCAGATTGGGACCCGCTATTCGCACGCGATACCCATGGCGAACTTGCCGATGCACTGAGCTGTACTGTAGATGGTCAGCTACAGACCTTCGCCGCAAATGATGGCGCCTTTAATCGTGAGCATTTTTTCGGTCAGTCGCCGGGACTCAAAGCACTCGGTGATCTGCTAACCGATGAAGAGATTGATCGCCTGAAGCGAGGCGGCCATGATCTGAAAAAAATCTATGCCGCTTATCACGCCGCTACCCATCACCAGGGTCGTCCCGTCGTGATCCTTGCCCAGACCAAGAAAGGCTTCGGTATGGGTAAAGCGGGTCAAGGTCGTATGACCACCCATCAACAAAAGAAGCTTGAACTGGATGACCTGATCGAATTCCGCGATCGCTTTCAGTTACCGCTCAGCGATACTCAAGTTGAGCATCTTGAGTTCTACCGACCACCGGCCGATAGCGCAGAGATGAAACACCTGCACGAGCGCCGCGCTGCCCTTGGCGGCTTTATACCGCAGCGAATCGCCGGCGATACGACGGTACCGGTGCCGACCATTGAAAGCTATGCTGCTTTTGCTCTGGACGCCGATAACAAAGAGATGTCCAGCACCATGGCCTTGGTCAGGATGATGGGCGGGCTGCTGAAAGACGCTCAACTCGGCAAGCATGTGGTACCCATCGTCGCCGATGAAGCGCGCACCTTTGGTATGGCGAATCTGTTTCGTCAGGTCGGCATCTACTCGGCGCAGGGCCAGCTTTATCAGCCTGAGGATATTGGCTCGATCCTTTACTACCGCGAAGCGAAAGACGGACAGATTCTCGAGGAAGGCATATCCGAAGCCGGAGCCATCTCTTCATGGACTGCCGCCGCTACCAGCTATGCCGTGCATGGTCTGCCGATGCTGCCGTTCTATATCTATTACTCCATGTTTGGGTTTCAGCGCATCGGCGATTTGATTTGGGCTGCCGCCGACCAGCGCGCGCGGGGCTTCTTGATCGGTGCGACTTCCGGTCGCACGACACTTGGCGGTGAGGGACTTCAGCATCAAGACGGTAGTAGCCATCTGATCGCCGCCACCATCCCGAATTGTGTTGCCTACGATCCTGCCTATGCCTATGAACTCGCCGTGATTGTCGACGACGGCATGCGCCGTATGTTGGCGCAGCAAGAAGATGTTTTTTATTACATCACCGTCACCAATGAAAATGAGGCGCAACCCAGCCTGCCGCCGGACGCGCGTGAGGGCATCTTGCGTGGACTCCATCGGATTAAGCAATGCGATAACGCCAAGCTGCGTCTACTCGGGGCAGGCCCGTTATTGAAAGAGGCCATCGCTGCTTCGACGATCTTGCATGAAAAATTCGGCATTGAAGCCGACGTGTGGAGCGTGACCAGTTTCTCCGAGCTTGCACGCGATGGCATGGCCAGCGAACGCGCGCGTCGCTTGCGACATGACGATACCCTGCCCTGGGTCACGCAACAGCTTGGTGATACCGATGTGCCCGTCATCGCGGTATCCGACTATGTACGTGCGGTTGCCGAAAGCATTCGCGCGTTCGTACCGGCGCCTTATGTCACGCTCGGCACTGACGGTTTTGGTCGTAGCGATACACGCGCTGCACTGCGTGATTTCTTCGAGGTCGATGCGCGTTGGATCAGCTATGTTGCGCTATACGAGCTGTACGCTGACAGCAAGACGGCCGCCGAGTGGCGCGAGATTGCTACCCAGCTGGGGCTGGATATCGACAAAGCGATACCGAGCTCGGTGTAGTGCAAGCGTGATCTCGCCGATCGACTCAAATTGCGCCCGCGGATTTCAGCGCAGCGATCTGGTCCTCATCATAGCCAAGCCCACGCAAAATATCCGTTGTGTGCTGACCGAGCGCAGGTATGGCATCCATGCGCGGATCCCAGGCACTGCCTGACCCCGGTGGTTTCAATGCGGGTACCGCGCCAGTCGGCGTCATCACCTCCACCCATCGCTCACGCGCACGCAGCTGTGCGTGTTGCCACAGACCGGGCATATCATTCAGCATCGCATTCGCTATCTGCGCATCATCCAGCCGCTGCACCACTTGTTCCGCACTGAGTGTGCTGAAGACCTCACTGATCAATGTATAGAGCTCATGCCGCGCTGCACTGCGCAGTGCAGTGGAGGCAAACCGTGGGTCTTTTGCCAGCTCGGGTTGTAGCAGCACCTTGTCGCAAAACTGCGCCCACTCGCGCTCGTTCTGCAAGCCCAGCATCACAATCTTGCCGTCACCCGCAGGGAACGGACCGTAGGGGTAGATGGTGGCATGCGAGGCACCCGCACGTGCAGGCGCTGGCGCGCCCTGATAGGCGTAGTACATGGGGAAACTCATCCACTCGGCCATACTCTCAAGCATGGAGATATCGATCGCGCAGCCGCGGCCGGTTCGGCCCCGTTGAATCAGTGCCGCGAGAATATTGGTGTAGGCATACATGCCGGCGGCGATATCGGCGATTGATACACCGGCCTTGGTCGGCTCATCGGCAGTGCCAGTCACCGATAAAAACCCCGACTCGCTTTGGATCAGCAAGTCATAGGCTTTTTTGTCGCGATACGGCCCGTCGACGCCATATCCCGAAATGTCACACACGATTAATTGCGGGTACTTGGACGATAGCGCTTCATAGGACAAGCCCAAACGCGCTGCCGCACCGGGTGCAAGGTTTTGCACCAGCACATCAACACCGTCGAGTAGTTGTTCCAGCACCTCGCGCGCGGCGGACTGCTTGATATCCAGCGTAATGCTCTCTTTGGAACGATTAGTCCAGACGAAGTGTGAAGCCAAGCCATTGACGCGGTCATCGTAGTCGCGCGCAAAGTCACCGACGCCTGGGCGTTCTACCTTGATGACGCGCGCACCAAGATCCGCGAGTTGACGGGTGCAAAACGGTGCTGCAATCGCATGCTCTAGCGTGAGTACAGTGATGCCATCGAGTGGTCGCATATTGTCTCTTCCTACATGGCGTTCTTCAACATGGGGACAAGGGACGGCAAGCGGAGACTCTACGCACCTCTGCGATATCCACCACGCCTAACCGTAAAAGCATTTACAACGAGATCGGCCATAAAGGCGATCTCACCGCTTCCAAGTATTTCCCAGAATTATCCCACGGCAACAACCGACGCCCCACCCGCTGGATTCGGCGAGCGCGATCGATCATCAAGTCCTGCGACCGGGCAGCGCGTCTATAATCGCGTCTTTCGCTCCCCATGCCCCGCGCTGGCACGCTGCTTTAAACGCTCTTCTCCCATGTCCCGACTCCAGCCAGATACCCCACTCGCGCTGTGCATTCTTCCGGCATCGACGCCGGCCTGTGTGGCGAATGTATCTATCAAACCTAATCTAACCGGTCTCCTGTCCCGCGCAGCATTGTCGACAGCAGCCCCGTCTGAGCCCCAGCGTGCCGCTGGTCTGCTCGGCTTGAACGACGATCGGTGGTCCGACGTGGGCAAAGGGTCGCCTCATATCGGTAGCTATTTGACGGAACCAGGATCTCAACGTGTCAATCAGTAACCCGGAGTTTTCGAAATCGTCGGTCATGCGTCCAGTCTCTGTGACTGGCCAGGGTGTTTACCATCACGCACCGACCCCAGCCTTGGTATTGGCTGCTGTAGGCGTCGTGTTCGGCGACATCGGTACCAGCCCACTATACGCACTGAAAGAATGCTTCAGCGCTGAGCACGGCATTCCCTATTCCACCGACGCTGTACTCGGTATCTTGTCGATGATTTTCTGGGCCTTGCTGATGGTGGTCACGGTGAAGTACGTGATCTTCGTGCTGCGCGCCGATAATGACGGTGAAGGTGGCGTTCTGTCATTAATGGCGCTGGCGCTACGCTCCTCAAAAAGTGAACGTTGGCAGTACCGCTTTTTGCTCATGCTCGGTGCACTGGGTGCTTGCATGCTGCTCGGTGAATCGGTGATTACGCCGGCCATCTCCGTGCTGTCAGCGGTAGAAGGGTTGGAAGTGGTCAACCCCGGCATGAAGCGCTACGTGATTCCGATCACGCTGGTCATTATCATCGCGCTGTTCACGATACAACGTTATGGTACCGCTGCAGTCGGCCGACTCTTTGGCCCGATCATGTTGGTATGGTTTTCAACATTGGCGGTATTTGGTGTCATGAGCGTGATACAGAACCCCACGATTCTGTATGCCGTCAATCCTGCGTACGCTGTTGCCTTCGTGTCTGAGCATACCCTACAAGCCTACATCGTAATGGGCTCTGTGGTGCTGGTGGTGACGGGCGTAGAAGCCCTCTACCTCGACATGGGCCACTTCGGACGTAAGCCGGTGCGTCTGGCGTGGCTACTGATCGCGCTACCCGCGCTGATGATCAATTATTTTGGCCAAGGCGCGCTGATGTTGGCAGATCCTTCTGCTGCAGAAAACCCGTTCTTCATGATGCTGCCGGAATGGGCACTATGGCCCATGATTGGCTTGGCCACAGTCGCTACCGTGATCGCCTCGCAAGCAGTGATCTCTGGCGCATTTTCGCTGGCGAACCAGGGCATTCTTCTTGGCTTCTTGCCACGTATGCAGATTTTGCACACGTCGGAAACCGAGCGCGGGCAAATCTACATGCCGATGGTGAACTGGTTGCTGTTGGTATTGGTGATCTTCACAGTTATCCAATTCCGAGAATCCGGCAACCTGGCAGCTGCCTACGGTATCTCGGTCACCACGACGATGCTAATCACCACTTCTTTGCTGGCAGTGGTGATGTATAACGAGTGGAAAATAAAGCCCGTGTTTGTCATCCTCCTGTCGGTGATGTTCTTTGTGCTGGATTTCTCATTTTGGACCGCGAACCTAATCAAGGTAAAAGATGGCGGCTGGTACCCCTTGCTTCTGGGCGCCATCTGCTTTGTGATGCTGACCACTTGGTATAAAGGCCGCAGATTATTGCGAGAGCGCGTCGTCGATGATTCGATCCGCTTGGCTGATTTTGTGCAAGCCTTGTTAGCACATCCGCCGCATCGCGTAGAGGGTACTTCCGTATTCCTCACTGCGCATATTGATTTTGTACCGGTCGCACTTCTGCACAATCTCAAACACAACCGGGTGCTGCATAAGCGGGTGGTATTTCTCAAGCTATCGATTTGGGATATCCCGTATGTCCGGGACGAAGAGAAAATCAACGTCGTCGAACTCGGCAGCGAATGCTATGTTGTGCGCGCCGTACATGGTTTCAAGGAAACGCCAGATATCAACCACGTGCTAGCGCTGCTTGAACAGCAACACGGTCTGACACTTGAACTCGCTGATACCTCTTTCTTCCTGGCGCGTGACACCGTCGTACCGAGCAATCTACCCGGCATGGCCCTGTGGCGGGAAAGGCTGTTTGGCTGGATGATGCAGAACGCGGCAAAGCCCTCCGACTTTTTCAGGATTCCGCCGAATCGTGTGGTGGAGCTCGGGACCAAGATCGAGATTTAACGCCTTGTACCGAATGGATCCCGGCCTGCGCCGGGATGACGGTTCGATGGATCACGCAATTTACATCGTCAGCCTAGCGCAGGTCGGGATCCTTCGCCTTTGTGGCTGCTGCTTTTATACAGCGATACACTTTAAATCGTCATCCCGGCGTAGGCCGGGATCCAGTCTCAG
>CAZLJL010000101.1:0-6420 GCA_964559785.1 uncultured Bifidobacterium sp. | reverse complement strand
CTGACCTCAATCGATTCATAGCGATCAATCGGCGGATGGTAGTAGCTGGCGTTATCACCATAGGGGGCGAACGACAGGGGCAGGCCATCCTCAAGCAGCAGCGTTTTGGTTGAGCGCGTCGGGTTCAGGCCGCGTATTCCGATGTTGGGCCGCAGGCCAACGCCCTCCTCCTCACGCACATTCACGCCCGGTACCTTGCGCAAGGCCTCATTCACGTTGAAGACCCGACTCTCTTCCAAGGTACGGCCATCAATTACGGCGGCTGAGCCGCTGCTTTCTGCGCCCGCGCGTGTGCCGCTACCAATCACGTCCACCCGAGGCAATACAGTGACTTCGCTGGTGCCGGATTTGACCTCGTTGGCGCTTAACTTGATGTCCTCATTGCCTGACTTGGATTTGTCAGTACCTACCTCAGCCGCGGAAACGGCATACCCAGCGCTCACCGCCAGCAGCACACTGGACATGGCAGTACGAATAAATAGCGGGGCATAGCCCTTGCCAGAGCGGCGAGAAATCAGGTGCATGAAGTCGACTTAAATCTAAATGAGAACGATTCGTATTAACTATAACCGGAGTGTTAACGCCCGTCAACGCTTTATTAACGCAGAGACACAGCGAGAGATTTGGTACCCTTCCGGCTCACTCAGCCTCAACCCCTAAAAATCCTATGGCTCAGCATCCTCACGGCCCGGTGGTCGGCATCATCGGCGGCAGCGGCATCTATGACATCGACGGCTTGCAAGACCGGCAGTGGGTGAAAGTCTCCTCACCATTCGGCGAGACGTCGGATGAAATCCTTACAGGCAGCTTGTTCGGGCAAGCGATGGCTTTTCTGCCGCGCCACGGCCGTGGCCACAAGATCCCGCCATCGGAAGTGAATTACCGCGCCAATATCGATGCCCTCAAGCGACTCGGCGTCACCGACATCCTGTCGCTGTCGGCAGTCGGCTCGCTCAAAGAATCACTCGCGCCAGAAACTTTTGTGATTGTCGACCAGTTCATCGACCGTACCTTTGCGCGTGAAAAATCTTTCTTCGGCCGCGGTATGGTCGCGCATGTGTCGATGGCACATCCGGTCTGCGGCCGCCTGGGTGACCACTTGCAGGAGGCAGCACAAGCAGCAGGTATCACCGCCGTGCGCGGCGGTACGTATCTCGCGATGGAGGGTCCGCAGTTCTCCAGCCTGGCGGAATCGCAGCTGTATCGGCAATGGGGCTGTGATGTGATCGGCATGACGAATATGCCCGAAGCGAAACTCGCGCGTGAAGCAGAGATCTGTTACGCCAGTGTCGCCATGGTGACCGACTACGACTGCTGGCATCCGGATCATGACCATGTCACCGTCGAGCAGATCATCGGTGTACTGTTAGCGAATGCAAATAAAGGGCGCGAGTTGGTAAAACAAGTGGTGCCCAATCTGAAAGCTGACGCAGCGGCTAGCACCTGTAGTTGCCGCAGCGCGCTGCAGTTCGCGCTGATTACCGCGCCGGAAGCACGGGACCCCGAGATGCTCGATAAGCTGTCGGCAGTCGCTGGGCGCATGCTGACACCATGAGCGCACTATTAAGAGAGCAAATCGTTGCTGCCTGTAAGCAGCTAGAGACCAGCGGCCTGAATCGCGGCACCTCCGGCAACGTGAGTTGTCGTGAGGGTGAGCATTTTCTGATTACGCCAACCGGGCTACCCGTCGACGAAATCACACCCTCGAAAATCGTATCGCTCGGCTTTGACGGCAAGGTAATTGGCATCGGCAAGCCGTCCAGCGAATGGCAGTTTCATGCCGATATCTTGCGCGCACGACCCGAGATTCATGCCGTAGTGCATACACATTCTCCGCATGCCACCGCATTGGCCTGCCTGCGCGAAGATCTGCCACCGTTTCATTACATGATCGCCATCGCTGGTGGCGACTCAGTACGCTGCGCGCCCTACGCCTTGTTTGGTACTGACACGCTCTCAAAACATGCCGTCGACGCGCTGCGCGAACGTAAGGCTTGCTTGCTCGCCAATCACGGCATGATCACACTCGGCCGCGATCTCAATGAGGCGATGGCAATTGCCATCGAACTAGAATCTTTATGCCAGCAGTATCTAATCGCTCGACAAGTCGGACAACCGACGCTGCTCACTGAACAAGAAATGCAGGCCGTGATCGAGCGCTTCAAAAGCTATGGCCGACATGCAACGGAGACCACCAGACCATGAATATTCAATCACTAATTCGTACGATTCCGGATTACCCAAAGCCCGGTATCCAGTTCCGCGATATCACGACTTTATTGAAAGATGCCGACGGCTTTCGTAGCACGATTGATCAATTCGTCGAGCGCTATCGTGGTCGCGACATCACGAAAATTGCTGGTACCGAGGCGCGGGGGTTTTTGTTTGGCGCACCCTTAGCCTATGCACTCGGTGTGGGCTTTGTGCCGGTACGCAAACAAGGCAAGCTGCCCGGAAAAACCACTGGCCATGAATATGCGCTTGAGTACGGTCATGATCGTATTGAGATGCATGATGATGCGATTGATGCAGGCGACAAGGTACTAGTCATTGATGATCTCCTGGCAACCGGCGGTACTGCGCAAGCGACAGTCATGCTCGTACGCGGCTTGGGTGGCACTGTGGTGGAGTGCGCTTTCGTGGTTGACCTGCCCGATCTGGGTGGACGTACCAAGCTGGAAAAAATGGGGCTGACTGTCTTCACCCTCTGCGAATTCGAAGGCGACTAAACGTCGCTATTAAATTGTCGCTTCCCTGATTGGTAAGCGCCTCACCGAACCACAACGACTGTTTTCGCAGCCCCGTACAGATAACGCATGCGCAATATCGGATATTTGTTTAATAAAAGACGGTAACAAGCCCTAATAACATGTCGAACACCTCACATTCTGAAGCTGTCGTGGCATTGCGCTGGCGTGATTCACCCGGTTATGGTCGGCTGGAAATGGTCGATCAAACACGCCTGCCCGCCGTCTTTGAGTATTTATCTTACGACTCGGCCGCGGGTGTTGCCGAGGGTATCCGCAGTATGGTTGTTCGTGGTGCGCCTGCGATTGGTGTCGCTGCCGCTTATGGTGTTGCCCTCGAGGCTTTGCGACAGCAATCACAAGCCCGTGCAGTATTTGACGCAGCGCTGGATGCCGGATTTACGGTACTCGCTGAGAGTCGTCCGACCGCGGTCAATCTGTTCTGGGCCCTGGAACGTATGCGTCGCTGCCAAACACGGCACATCAATGAGAGCGCCCCAGAAGTAGCGGCTGCACTATTGGCCGAAGCGAGCGCAATTCATGATGAAGATATTGCGATCAACCGACAAATGGGCGAGTACGGCGCTGCCCTTTTACCAGATGGCGCTCGCGTACTGACGCATTGCAATGCCGGTGCGCTTGCTACCGCGGGACACGGTACCGCACTCGGCGTAATTCGTTCCGCCGTCGCAGCCGGCAAACGCATCAGTGTGATTGCTGATGAAACACGACCCTTCCTGCAGGGCGCTCGGCTGACGGCCTGGGAGATGGTGCAAGAAAAAATTCCTGTCACACTCATCACCGACAATATGGCCGGACACCTGATGGCGCATGGCGAAATCGACGCGGTGATCGTCGGCACTGATCGTGTGGCAGCGAATGGTGATGTTGCGAATAAAATCGGCACTTACATGGTGGCTGTATTGGCCGCACGCCATGCTATTCCCTTTTATGTCGCTTGCCCGCTATCGACCATTGATCTATCTGTCGCGAGCGGCGATCAGATTCCAATCGAAGAACGCGCAGCGAGTGAGGTCACAGGATTTCGGGAGACCCAATGGGCAGCGGAAGGCGTGAAGGTACGTAATCCCTCTTTTGATGTCACCCCGGCCGAACTGGTGAGCGCGATCATTACCGAAAAGGGTGTCGTACACTCACCGAACGCCGACAGCCTGCGCGCCTTGTTTGATTAGCGCAAGTGCTTCAAGCGTTGACCAGCATAGGCTCAAAGAAAACTCTGTCGAAGAATTTGGGTAATTCCTCCGCCGGTAGTGGCGGCGCCAACAGATAGCCCTGAATTTGGTCGCACCCCATGCGCTGAAGTAGCTGTAATTGCTCGGATGTCTCTACGCCCTCCGCAACCACAGAAATCCCAAGGCTGCGACCAACCGACACCATGGTTTCGCACAGCGTGCTGGCTTGTACATCCTTACCGAGCTGGCGCACAAACGATTGATCGATTTTCAGGACATCGATGTCAAGACTTTGCAGCTTGGAGAGCGATGAGTAACCGGTACCAAAGTCGTCAATCTCGAGCTCAATACCCATCTCGCGCAGCTTGCGCAACTCTGACTGCGCCACACCGTCCTCATCGAGCATGCTGGACTCAGTCAGCTCAAATGCGATCAGCTTCGGTGGTAGCTTGTACTTGGCCAGACAGGAAGCCAAGGTTTGACGCAGGCCCTCACCTTTGAGCTGTAACGCTGAGACATTCACCGACACCGGCTGCACCGGCAATGACTGGCTACGCCACTCTGCTAGCTGTTCGCAAACCTTGCGAACAACGTACTCACCTATCGGTACGATCAGCCCGGTCTGTTCGGCCACACAGATAAACTCAACTGGCGACAGCAAACCGCGCTCAGGATGACGCCAACGAATTAAGGCCTCCATACCGGTGAGCCTGCCACTCCGCGCGCTGGCCCGGGGCTGATAGTAAATAACGAACTCATCGCGCCGAATCGCTGCCTCGAGCGATTGCTCGATCGTGATTCGCTCACGGATCCGCTGCGCGTAGGCTTCATCATAGTGGCGCATCTGCGCCTTTCCTTCCGATTTTGCCTCGTACATCGCGATATCTGCCGCCATCAAGAGTGCGTCGACATCTTGAGCATCGTCTGGAAATAAGCTGACACCAATCGATGCACGCAGGTTGAATGCCCGCCATGCGCTACCCGCACTCATGACCTCAATCGCGGCGATCAGACGATTCGCCAAGTGCTCTGCTTTTAACCCAGCATCTTGGCCTAGCTGATCCAATACCACCGTGAACTCATCTCCGCCAATACGGGCAAGTTGATCGTCACCGCCGATTGCATCATGCAAAGCTCGGGCAATCGCGACCAACACATCATCACCTGTGCGGTGACCCAGTGCGTCATTGATATGTTTGAAGTTATCCAGATCGAGGTACAGCAAGGCGACCTTGGTACGAGTGCGCTTGGCGTTCTCTAAGACCTGCGGTAGGTGCTGGTTCAGCCAGTGGCGATTGGGTAAGCCCGTCAATGAATCGGTGCGTGCCATTCTCGCCAAGGTCTCGGCCTGCTGACGCGCGTCTGATACATCTCTCACCGTAACAGCAATCCCGGGCCCAGACCGCACACCACGGCGCTGAAACCAACCCGCTGCATGCTGATGATAATGCGGCACATGAAATTCATCCTCGAGAAATCCGTCGGCGAGCACCTGTTGGCAATAGCTATGCAAGTCTTCGAGGTCACGCCCGCCAAAAAGTTGATCAATCGGGCGGCCAATCATCTCGCTACGCGCACGGTGCTGCATCTCCGCAGCACGCTCATTACAGTCTTCAATAATCCAGGTGGTTTGATCTTTATCCGATGGGCGAATCATGTAGAACGCCTCACGCGCCGCATCAACCGCTAATCTAAATGTCGCCTGTACCTGTGCTTGGTGCCGGCGTTGTGCCGCGCTACGCATTTGCATACCAGCGCCAAATGCGGCTGCTAGCAATAGCAAAGCACTCGCTATCGACGCAATCGCCTGATAAGAAGAGCGAGTTGACTCATAGGAGGTAAATGCTCGCTCGATACTGGCAGCAGCGACTAGCACGATTGGGTAGCCGTCGATCTTATTCCATCCGACAACGCGAGATTGTTGATCGATAAAAACATCAGCTGGGTCAACGCGAGAACCCACATCCCCCAAAAACGTTACTGGCGTCGTGTAGTAAGCCGGCCGAATATTCTCACCACCTCGGGTACCAATAACGGGACCATCAACGAACCGAGCAGATACAAAATCGCCTGACGGTAGACGCTCCACATCGGGAAATGCAAGAAGATAATTAACCTCAACAGTGATCAGTACGATCCCGCCGAAGCTACCATCCGGCTTGTCGATACGCCGGGTAAAGCGAACCACTTGTTTGCCTGTCAAACCACCACGCCCCTCGGCAGGCGGTGAAATCAGCATCTTCGTACCATCACTATCCCGGGTACGCTTAAAAAAATCGATGTCTCCCATGTAGGTACCACGAGGAAGATTACGGGTGTTGGTTAATGCATAGCCCATGGCATCCACCGCGACTGGAAACATCGATTCGCGATAAAGACCGCGCCGAAATTGCTCTTCCAGATCATTCGGTACACCATGTTGCTCCCACTGATACTTGATTGAGATCGATAGCTGATCAATCTGCGACAGGGTCCGCAGT
>CAZLJL010000100.1:0-6478 GCA_964559785.1 uncultured Bifidobacterium sp. | reverse complement strand
ACCGGCGCTATTGCACGCACTGCCACCAATATTCGCAATGGCGCCAACAGCCCACTAGCAGGCATAGTGCACGCGTTGACGCTGGTGGCGGTGCTGCTGTTCATGGCGCCAATGGCGGCTGACATACCGCTGGCGGTGCTGGCAGCGATCTTGTTCGTGGTGGCCTGGAACATGGCCGAAGGGAAGCATTTCCTCAGATTGATGAATACCGCCTCTCGCCCCGAGAAGCTGATTCTGGTCATGACCTTCGTGCTGACCGTGTTCGCCGATCTGGTGCTGGCGGTGGGCGTCGGCGTGGCACTTGCAGTCCTGCTAGCACCCGACCGGCCGACTTGGCTGGCCAAGCCCGGGTCGGTCGCAAAAAAATTTTCCAAAAAGTAATTCCTCTGGGGAAATTGTTCCTATAATCCCGGGGATATTTTCTTGTGAATTCAATGGTGTATCGAGCAACCAGCAGAGCCGATTACTTGCCTGGACTCGATGGCGTGCGCGCCATCGCGGTGCTTGCCGTCCTGTTTTATCACCTCGACTTGCAGGGATTCTTCAGCGCCGGTTTCCTCGGGGTTGATCTTTTCTTTGTTCTCTCCGGTTTTCTGATCACGTCGCAGCTGCTGCGCGAGTATGAGCGCGACCAGCGTATCTCACTGCGCGAGTTCTATATCCGGCGCGCGCGCCGTTTGTTCCCGGCGGTGGTGGCACTGCTACTGCTGTGCGTACTGCTGGTCGAGTGTTTTGCGCCGGATGCTATCCGTCGAACGCGCATTGATGCGTTGCCTGCGTTCTTCTATGTCTCCAACTGGTGGCAAATTTTCTCCGAGCAGTCTTACTTCGAGATCAGTGGTCGTCCGCCCTTGTTGCAGCATTTGTGGTCATTGGCGATTGAAGAGCAGTTTTACATCGTCTGGCCACTGGCACTACTTGCGATTCTGCGCACCGGACAACGTCTGCGACTACATTGGTTTGCGCTTGGGCTGATGCTGCTATCCGGCGGATGGATGATCTTCCTGTCGATGCAGCGTGGCTTCCCGGAAGCAGTGGATCCTAGTCGCGCCTACCTCGGTACCGACACCCATGCGTTTGGATTGTTTGCAGGCGCGGCCTTGGCAGCCTTGTGGGACCCGCGAGCACGGCGCATCGCGCAGCCAAATCAAACACCGGCAAGCGTTTCACCCTGGGGCCAGGCACCTGCTACACGTATCGACTGGCTCGGTATGTGTGCCTTGGCGTTGCTGTTGGGAGCCATGCTGCTCAGTGGCGAGAGCAGTCTTTGGCTCTACCGGGGCGGCTTCATTGTGTTCGTACTGCTCAGTGTCGTTTTACTTTTCGCGGCGACCCAATCGAGTGGTTCATTACCGCGCTGGCTCAGTCAGCCCCCCTTGGTTTGGCTAGGCAAACGCTCCTACGCGCTCTACTTGTGGCACTGGCCGATTTACGTGCTGTTGCGTCCCGAGTTTGAACTACCCGATCATCCGTTGCTGCAATCTGTGGTGCGCTTAGTGCTGACAGGTATTGCGGCAGAACTGTCTTATCGCTATGTCGAACAGCCAATCCGTAGCGGCGAATTGTTCGAGTGGGCGAAGCAGCGGCGGAGTGCCTTCCTCGGCTATCTTTCCACCGGTTCGGCAATGGCAGCGGCCGTCTTGGTTGTTGTGCTGGTACGTCCTGCGCCACCGCCCGTGATCGGTATCGAATCGGTCGCGGTTGAGCATGACACTAGCAGTGAGCGTTCGATGGACCAGCCTGTGGTGGTGCGTCCTTATCGAACGCTGCGAGCAGCCTGCGGCCGTTCGGTATCAAAGGTGAGCGACAACCTGCCACCGCCACAATTGACCGTGATTGGTGACTCTGTATTGCTCGGTGCTTCCGAGCATTTGCTGCGGCGTATTGACGGCGTCGAGATTGATGTCGCAGTTGGGCGGCAGATTCGAGGCGGCTTGGTGCGGGTATTAGATTTGAAGTCGCGCCAGATGCTGGCCAATACCGTGGTCATTCACCTTGGGACCAATGGGTTTGTGGGTGAGCGATCTTTGCGTGATGTGCTGTCACATTTGCGAGACCGCAAAGTCATCCTCATCAACGTCAAGGCGCCGCGTCGCTGGGAAGGCCCGAACAATGCCATGCTCGCGCAAATCAGCAATGAGTACGCCAACGTCAAAGTGATCGACTGGAATGCCATTAGTCGTCGACGCAATGATTACTTCGCCGCTGACCGCGTGCACCTGTCAGGCAAGGGTATACAAACGCTGAGTGCCGAAATCGTGCGCGCTGCAGGCATTCGCCATGTCAGCGGCAAGGCCGCGCATGCTTTGCACGTGGTTCCCTGCCGTTACTGAGATGGGCCAAGCTGTCTACCGGCGCCTGCTGCCGGCGCTACTCTCGGCTGTGGCTTTGCAAGTGTGGATGCCAAAAAGCGCGATGGCTGAGCCGAGCGGACGTCATTTCAACGTGCAAAGTGGTCAGCAAGTTGGCGACTTGCGCTGCCCGCTTAAGCCCAGCGCAGGACAACGCCGCCCCCCGTCCGTTGAAGAGCTCGAGCCGCCCGATGCCGAGGAGTTGGATCAAATCGGCGCGCTGCTGAGTGCATCCAACCGAACGCCGGAGCGTCTTGATGAGTCTGCCCCGATTCCGCGGCGGATCGCGATCTGGGGCGACAGTCATCTCGCGGCCGGTTCTTTTGCAGCTGAATTGCGGCGCATTCTGGGTGCGCAAGGTGTGCGTCCACGCATCGCTTTTTTGCCGCTGACCATGGGGCGCGCGGGCGTGATTCTGCCTCTGCGCCGCTTTTGCATGGATGGCTGGAAATCCGAACTTGCCTACAACAGCCGTACCCTTCGGGTTGCAACAGGGGTTGGTTTGAACGCGCTACAAGCCGAGCAGGGCGCCTACCTGTGGCTGGATCTGCGCAACCAAGCTGGTGAGGCAGAGGTCGAGCGTGTGGAATTATTTTTCAATGCGAGCCAGAGCGATGCAAGCGCAGTGATCAGTGTCGATGGCGGCCCCGAGGCCCGTATCGCACTCGAAGCAGATGATGCATTCGGTCGGGTCAGCATTAGCGCAACGGATGGGCCGATCTCGGTGCTGAAATTACGCGCGCAGTCACCACTGATACTGCACGGCCTGAAGCTCAATTACCGCGAGCCACCGGCGGCGGTACTGGATGCATTTGGCATTCCGGGTGCCACCATGCGTGCCTGGCAGCAGCTGGACCCCGCTTATTTCAGCCGTTATTTCGATGCAGGTTTTTACGAAATGGTGATGCTGGAGTTCGGCACCAATGAAGGCAACGCGCGTCCGTTTGATGCGGTGGGCTATGCGCATATGCTCGAGGCCGCCTTGCAAAATATGCGCGCAGTGTTCCCGACAGCGCGCTGTGTACTGATCGCGCCCGGTGACCGCGGCGTGCTGTTACCCAAGTCCCGCAAGAAAGCAGGCCGACGCGCCGGTGCTGGCGAGCGTGACAGCAGCTTGTCTGCCAGCCTGCTGCGGTTCTCTCACATCCACGAGAAAATATTCCACATGCAGCAGCGCATTGGGGGGCGCTATGGCTGCAGCGCATGGAGCATGCAGAGCGCGATGGGCGGGGCAGGGGCCGCCTACCAATGGATGCTGGCCAATCCACCCTTAATGGCGCGCGATCTCACCCATTTCACACTGCCTGGCTATCAGCGGCTGGCGCAGGAACTGGCCGACGCGCTCGGCTGGAAATCCGGCCTTTCCGCCGCGCCAATTCCCCCCTTGCCTGAGCGACGCTGAAAATCCGGCTGGCGGACCTAAATACCCTCAGTTCGCGCATAAAACCTGAGTAATCCAGGATTTGTAGCAATTAATTGCCGAATCGACTATTCAGGAATCTGTGGCTACTGCCGATCAAAACTTGACGTTGGTTATTAATATCCAATAAACTCTCCGGCCCTGCTCCGGCAATAATAATTTTTTGACAACGGGCCGTTAGCTCCAAATCCATGTTCCCCAAGACGCCTATCGCTTGGCTGTGTGCCGCTCTGTTCGCCTCGTCCGCTTCGTATGCGGCGACGCCTGCTGCTGCGCCCGTCGATCCTGTACTTGGAGATAGCAGCAGCTACACCCGCACCGAAACGCGGGTGGCGGTCATGCCGGTGCTTGGCATCAATGACGAAGATTTCCCACTTGAGCCGCTGGCAGCTGGCGAGGGCGATCTTTGGGAGCGCATCCGCAAGGGATTCAGCATTCAAGAGATGAGTAGTCCGCTGGTGTCCAAGCACACCGCCACCTACGCCGCTCGTCCTGAGGCTTTCGAGCGCCTGGGTCTGCGCGCTTCACGCTATTTGTTTTATGTTGTGCAAGAGCTGGAAAAGCGTGGCATGCCGACCGAGCTGGCGCTGTTGCCAGTGATCGAGTCAGGTTTTAACCCGAACGCCTATTCGCATGCGAAAGCGGCGGGCATGTGGCAGTTCATACCGAGCACCGGTTTACGCTACAACCTGAAGCAGAACGCATTCCGTGATGAGCGCCGCGATGTGGTGGCCTCCACCAATGCAGCGCTCAGTTATCTGCAGCAGTTGCACGACATGTTTGGCGACTGGCAGCTAGCGCTTGCCGCCTACAACTGGGGTGAGGGTTCTGTGCGCAAGGCGATTAACCGCGCACGCGCAGCGGGCAAAGGCACGGACTACATCAGTCTGTCGGCATACATGCCAGCAGAAACTCGCAATTACTACCCTAAGCTGCAAGCGGTGAAGAACATCGTGGCGCTGCCATCGCAGTACCAAATTCGCCTGCCTGAGATTGATGACCAGCCGTACTTCACGTCGGTCAAAAAAACCCGCGATATTGACATCAAGCTGGCCGCTGAGTTGGCCGAGATGCCGCTGGAAGAGTTCAAGGCCTTGAATCCGCAATTCAATCGCCCAGTGATCACCGGTAGTGCTGACACCCAGATCCTGCTGCCGCATTTCAACGCTGAGCGTTTCAGGGAAAATCTCTCCACTTGGACGCGTACGCTGTCGAGCTGGACTTCGCTCAGAATCTCCGCAGCACGTGAACGTATTGAGACCATCGCAACACGATTCAAGACCACCCCGCAGATCATTCGTGACGCTAATGCGATTCCACCCAACATGCAACCGACAGCAGGTTCGACGCTAATCGTGCCGAAAACCAGTATCGAGGCTGCAGAGATTGGTGCCGATATTGCCGACAACGCGGTACTTGGTCTGGTGTCCGAAGGTGGCGCTCGCCGTGGCGCCCGCGCCAGCAGCCGCGAGTCCCGCAGCAAGCCGTCAACCCGCGCCCGCCGCACCGCTGCGCGCTGAGCCGCCTAACAAGCTTAGTGCTGCGGGTTCAACGCTGCACCGAGCGCATCCAGCGCAACATCCCTGAAAAAATTACCTCACGGTTCACTTCGTTGAAGTTCTCGTGATAATTCTGCGCGAACACCTGCAATTCGAGCAGTGCAGCTGGGATGGTACGCAGCATGGTCTTACTCACCGATGCGTTCGCTAGACGATCATCACCTGCGACGACCGCGAATACCGGTAAATTCCACCCGCTTAAATTACCTTGCAGCGCCGCTTGCGCATCTAGCAGGCTACGCCCGAAACGTATACTGGCGTCAGTGCCGCGCCGCTGTAACAATGAATCCGCAATATGTCGCTCGGTGATCTCGCGGTCATGGGTCAGCCAGCGCGTCAGATCTTCCATTGGCACTTTCGCAGTCGGGAACAACTTCGCCAACCAGCGCGATAAAGGAATCATCCACGGCGGTACCGGGATGGCATTGGCGTAGTAGGGCGACGATAGCGCCACACCAGACACGGCATACGGTAATAGTTTGTTGGAGAGCACGAGATGGCTTGCAATCAGCGCGCCCATCGAATGCCCCACGATAAACAAAGGCGTTTGCGGATATTTTGCGCGTACCCACTCCAGCATCCGAACCACATCATCGATGAACACGTCAAAGCGGGGAATATCGATGAGCTTGTTACGGCCATGACCATAAAGATCAAAGCTGATGGTGGTCATCCGGTGCTGTTTGAAATAGCTGCCAACCGTCTCATAATCGCCTGAGTGCGACATCCCGCCATGAATGCCAAGGATTACTACCTCGGTAGTGTCTGCCTCCCAAATACGCACTATGCGATTGCCGTCAGGCGCTGTTAGCTCGAACAGTTGATCTTCCTGGTAGCTGTGCACGCTCATTTGCTAACGCCTTCACCTGATTAGTCAGATACGAAGATTAGTGTAAAGGCGTCCATACTGACCCACGCAAGCGCAACAAAAGCTGTACTGATTAACGATAGTGCCGGGGCTAAGTGCGGGTGTGCGGTTCTTCGATGTTACTGAAGGTGCCTTGGCATTCTTAAGTGAATATCTGCGCTACCTCCGTCCATCTATTTTTCACCCTCGACTGTGATATTGATGGTCTTACGCATTTTTTCACCAAATGAGCGATGAGCGCTATCGGCGAACTGCAAGGTCAGTTTGTACTTGCCGGGTT
>CAZLJL010000099.1:0-6523 GCA_964559785.1 uncultured Bifidobacterium sp. | reverse complement strand
GGCGCATCTCTTCGATACGAACCAGGTAACGGTCGTAGCAATCGCCATTCACGCCGACCGGAATATCGAAGTCGACTAAATCGTAAACCTCGTAGGGTTGCTTCTTGCGCAAATCCCATTCAATCCCTGAGCCACGCAGCATAGGACCGGTGAAGCCCATTGCCAGCGCCTGCTCTGGTGATACCACGCCGATACCCACCAAGCGCTGCTTCCAGATGCGGTTATCCGTCAGCAGGGTCTCGTACTCGTCGACGTAGGTCGGGAAGCGGTTGGTAAAGTCTTCGATGAAATCCAGCAGCGAGCCATGGCGATTCTCGTTCAGCTTGGCGATCGCTTTATCGTTACGCACCATCGAGGCTTTGTACTGCGGCATGGTGTCCGGCAAATCTCGGTAAACACCACCCGGCCGATAGTAGGCTGCGTGCAGACGCGCCCCCGATACCGCCTCGTAGCAATCCATCAAATCTTCACGCTCACGGAATGCGTACAAGAACACACCCATCGCGCCAACATCCAGCGCATGCGCACCCAACCACAGCAGGTGATTCAAGATGCGCGTGATCTCGTCAAACATCACGCGTATGTATTGCGCACGCAGCGGTACTTCGACACCAAGCAGCCGCTCGATCGCCATGACATAAGCGTGTTCATTACACATCATCGACACATAGTCGAGACGATCCATGTAGGGCACGGATTGCAGGAAGGTGCGCGTCTCGGCCAGCTTCTCGGTCGCACGATGCAACAAACCAATATGCGGATCAGCGCGTTGAATCACCTCGCCGTCCAACTCCAATACCAAACGCAACACACCATGCGCCGCAGGATGCTGGGGGCCGAAGTTGAGGGTGTAGTTCTTAATCTCAGCCATCTCAGCGCACCCCGTAATTCTCTTCGCGGATAATCCGCGGCACGTTCTCGCGTGGCTCGATCGTCACCGGCTGATAGACAACGCGCTTCTGCTCTGGGTCGTAGCGCATCTCGACGTAACCACTGGTGGGGAAATCTTTGCGGAAGGGGTGACCAATGAAACCGTAGTCGGTCAGGATGCGGCGCAGGTCGTCATGACCCTCAAACAGAATCCCGAATAAATCAAAAGCTTCGCGCTCGTACCAATTTGCCGCCGGCCACACGCTGGTAAGTGAAGCCACCAACGGCATCTCATCGTCAGGCGCAAAAGTTTTAACGCGCAGACGCCAGTTATGGTTCACGGACATCAGATGCGCGGTAACCCCAAAGCGCGCACCTTCCCAACGACCATCACCATACGACTGATAATCAACACCGCACAGATCAATCAGCTGCTCGAAACGCGTCGACGGATGGTCACGCAGACTTTGCATCGCCTGCAGATAATCCGCGGCGCCGAGCACGATGGTGATCTCACCAAGAGCGGTGCTGAGGCTTTTTATTTGATCGCCCAGCACATCTTGCACAGCGCTAGTGAGGGTATCGAGTTTGGTTGTCATGGCAGCGTTAGTCTCAGCGCGCGATTGTATTGGTGCGCTTGATCTTGTTTTGCAGCTGGATCACGCCGTAGAGCAGCGCCTCTGCCGTTGGCGGGCAGCCGGGCACGTAAATGTCGACCGGCACAATGCGGTCACAACCACGCACAACCGAATACGAATAGTGATAGTAGCCGCCACCGTTGGCGCAAGACCCCATCGAGATCACCCAGCGAGGTTCTGCCATCTGGTCGTAAACCTTGCGCAGCGCGGGCGCCATTTTGTTGCACAGCGTACCTGCAACAATCATCACATCGGATTGCCGAGGCGAAGGCCGGAACACCACGCCGAATCGGTCAAGGTCATAACGTGAAGCACCTGCGTGCATCATCTCGACTGCGCAGCAGGCTAGACCAAACGTCATGGGCCACATCGAGCCCGTGCGGGTCCAATTGATCAGTTTGTCAGCCGTGGTGGTGACGAAACCTTCATTCAGGATGCCATCGATCGCCATCGCTTACTCCCAGTCCAAGGCGCCTTTTTTCCATTCAAAGATCAAGCCGACAATCAGGATGCCGAGAAAGATCATCATGGCCCAGAAGCCGACCAGTCCCACCTCATTCATTGCCACTGCCCACGGCACCAGAAAAGCGACTTCCAGATCGAACAGGATGAAGAGAATAGCGACGAGGTAATAACGTACATCGAATTTCATGCGAGCGTCTTCAAACGCTTCGAAGCCGCACTCATAGGCGGAATTTTTTTCAGCATCGGGACGATGCGGCGCGAGTAGCCGGCCAAGCACCTGAGGCGCAACACCGACACCGATACCCACTGCAATAAACAGCAGGATCGGAAGGTAATTTTGCAGGTCCACGATTTTCCCAGTAAAAAACGCCTGGTTAGCCACTCCCGAGGCTTTTAGATCAATTTTTATTTACTTTTTACTAATTGGTGCCGACGGCGAGACTCGAACTCGCACAGCTTTCGCCACTACCCCCTCAAGATAGCGTGTCTACCAATTTCACCACGTCGGCAAAGCGCACCATTTTAACCGGCTTTGGCAAGGCCATTCAATGCAAGTTTGATAGCAGCCGGTCGAAGTGTAGGGCTTATTTCGGGATCTCGTTCGCCTGAGCGGGCGCCTTGGCTGGCGCCGGAACTGGCGCATCACCCGCAGCGGGATTGATGGTCTTGGCTGGCGCCGGGATCTGGTCCATGATCCCTGCTCCGCCGCCCTGCGGCCGGCTGCCTAGAAAGGTCAACAGCAAGGTAGCGACGAAGAATACAGCGGCAGCAATGCCGGTCGAGCGCGAAAGAAAGTTAGCCGAGCCCGTGGCACCAAATAAACTACCAGAAGCACCGGAGCCAAAAGCGGCACCCATATCGGCACCCTTACCCTGCTGCAGCAGCACAAGGCCGATAATGATCAACGCGCTGATCAACTGGATAACGATAACGATGGCGAGTAATGAGTTCATTTAATTAATTCCTGTCGATACATATTGGCTTGCAGTTCAAGCTGCATGAGCAATCGCTAAAAAATCAGACGCATTTAACGATGCGCCACCGATTAATCCACCATCGATGTCTGGCATCGCTAGTAATTCTTTTGCGTTATCCGGTTTCATGCTGCCACCGTACAGTAGTCGAACCTGCTGCGCGTGATCCGCATCGCGCTCTACAAGCATCGCGCGTATACGGGCATGCACCTGCTGCGCCATATCCGGCGTCGCCGTCTTACCGGTACCGATTGCCCACACCGGCTCATAGGCAACCACCATGCTTGCCAGGTTCGGGCCAATCGCATCCAGCACGGGCGCCAGCTGTCGCGCTACGACGGCATCGGTCGCACCCTGCTCACGTTGTTGGAGCGTCTCGCCGACACAAACAATCGGGGTCAGCCCGTTCGCCAGGACGCGCTGCGCTTTTTGCGCAACTACCTCATCGTTCTCAGCGTGGTAGCTGCGGCGCTCGGAATGCCCGACGATCACGTAGCTACAACCAAAATCAAGCAGCATCTGCGCCGAGACTTCACCGGTGAAGGCACCGCTTTCATGCGCGGACACATCTTGCGCACCCCATCGTACCGGTGAGCCGCTCAACGCAGACTGGACCTGCCCTAGATACGGTGCAGGTACACAAACCGCCAGCTCAGCGCTTACCGCTGCTGCATCGCTCAAAATTCCGGCCAATAGCGCCGCGTTTGCCGCGAGGCTGCCATTCATCTTCCAGTTTCCGGCGATCAGGGAGTTACGCATCATGCGGCCGAACCACAAAACCCGCGATTGTATCGTGCGGCAAGAAACAGGGTCAAACTCGACAAATCTGGTGCAAGGCGGTTCGATAGAACCATGCCACCCTGCAAACCTTCCGTGTCGCCAGAAAGCTGACTTTCCCGCTGTAGCGCAGGTTTCCAGCTCACTGCGCCACCTGCAGCATGATCTTGCCAATATGGGTACTTGTCTCCATCAGCGCATGCGCATCCGCCGCCTGCTCTAATGAAAAAGTCTGGTAAATCACCGGCTTGATTTTGCCCGACTCAAGCAAGGGCCACACTTGGGTATGCAATTGCTGCGCAATATGGCGTTTGAACGCGATTGGCCGTGGGCGTAGTGTTGAACCGGTGATCACCAAACGGCGTCGCAACACCTCACCGAAATTTATCTCACCACTGGCGCCGCCAAGCAGCGCGATCAGTACCAAGCGCCCATCATCGGCCAGGCATTGCAGCTCACGGTTAACGTAAGGACCTGCCACCATATCGAGAATGACGTTGACCCCCTTACCACCAGTCAGAGATTTCACGACCTCAACAAAATCTTCGCTACGGTAGTTAATGCCACGTTCCGCGCCCAGACTTTCACAGGCCCGACATTTGTCATCGGTACCCGCGGTAGCGAATACGCGATGCCCAAGGGCAGTCGCCATTTGTATTGCAGTCACGCCGATCCCGGAGCTGCCGCCTTGCACCAGCAGGCTCTCACCTGCAGCGAGTTTGGCGCGGTCGAATACATTGCCGTATACCGTGAAAAAAGTCTCAGGCAATGACGCTGCCTCGAGCACACTCAAACCTTTCGGAATCGGCAAGCACTGCCCGATCGGCACTACGCAGTATTCGGCATAGCCCCCACCATGGGCCAAGGCACACACCAAGTCGCCCTTTTTGAAATCGCTACCATCAAGATCACCGCTGACAATCTCACCGGCCACTTCCAAGCCGGGTAAATCGGATGCGTCGGGCGGCGGCGGGTAGCTGCCCGATCGTTGCAGTACATCGGGCCGGTTCACGCCGGCCGCATGGACGCGAATCAGCACCTCACCGACACCGGGCACTGGCATCGGCCGCTCGCACAGTCTTAATACCTCCGGCCCACCCGGCTGGGAAATCTCAATTGCACGCATCGCTGTCTCCTCCTTAGCCCTCAAACACAAAAGGCTGCCCGGGATTGCGGACAGCCTTTCTGATCGCGATATCGTGCGGCCCTAATCAGGCCGGCACGTATCCCTTACTGTTGCACGACCTCGCCCGAGTCGTCTGCCGCCGCCGCTTTCATCGACAGCTTGAGTCGACCACGGTCGTCAGTCTCGAGTACCTTGACCCGTACTTGCTGGCCTTCTTTCAGATAGTCGGAGACCGCGTTAACGCGCTCATTGGCGATCTGGCTGATATGCAGCAGACCATCTTTGCCTGGCAGGACCTGAACGATCGCACCAAAATCTAGCAACTTGAGTACCGTGCCCTCATAGATCTTGCCCACTTCGACCGAAGCAGTGAGTTCTTCGATGCGACGTTTTGCCTCTTGACCCGCAGCGGCATCAACCGAAGCAATCGTGACCAAACCCTCATCGGTAATATCGATCTGGGTGCCGGTTTCTTCGGTGAGTGCACGAATCACTGCGCCGCCTTTACCGATCACATCGCGAATTTTTTCAGGGTTGATCTTGATGGTGATCAGGCGAGGCGCGAAGTTGGACAATTCTGTGCGTCCGGTAGGCATCGCTTCTTGCATCTTGCCGAGAATATGATGGCGACCTTCTTTGGCTTGCGCCAGCGCCACCTGCATGATCTCTTTGGTGATGCCCTGAATCTTGATGTCCATCTGCAATGCAGTCAGACCATTCGAGGTACCCGCTACTTTGAAGTCCATATCACCCAGGTGATCTTCGTCACCCAAGATGTCGGACAGCACCGCGAACTTGTTACCCTCTTTGATCAGACCCATCGCGATACCAGCGACGTGCGCTTTCATCGGTACGCCAGCATCCATCAGTGCGAGACTGCCGCCGCACACCGATGCCATGGATGAGGAACCGTTCGATTCAGTGATCTCGGACACCAAACGCACGGAGTAGCTGAACTCTTCCGGGCTTGGCAGTGCCGCGATCAGCGCACGCTTCGCGAGACGACCATGGCCGATTTCACGGCGCTTGGGCGACCCGACACGGCCGGTCTCACCCGTCGCAAACGGTGGCATGTTGTAGTGAAGCATGAAGCGATCGCTGTACTCACCCGTGAGTGCATCAATTTTTTGTTCATCGCGCGCAGTGCCCAGCGTAGCGACCACGAGCGCCTGCGTCTCGCCGCGCGTGAACAAGGCTGAACCGTGGGTACGCGGCAGCACACTGCTGCGAATTGAAATCGGACGCACCGTACGTGTGTCACGACCGTCGATACGTGGCTCACCATCGAGAATCTGCGAGCGAACAATCTTCGACTCCAGGCCGAACATAATGTCGCCGACTTCAGAAGAATCTGGCGCTGATGTACCTGCCGCAGCGGCTTCTTCAGCCAGCTTGGCTGAAACTTCCGAGTGGATCGTGCGCAGCTTGTCGGAACGCGCCTGCTTTTCTTTGGTGCGGAAAGCGTCGCGCAGTTTTTCTTCCGCCAGCGCAGTCACACGTGCAATCAGGGCCTCGTTTTGTGCAGGCGGTGACCAAGGCACTTCAGGTTTGCCACCGTCGCGTACAAGTTCATGAATCGCATCGATGACGGCCTTCATCTGCTCATGGCCGTAAACAACAGCACCGAGCATGATCTCTTCGGACAGTTCTTGTGCTTCGGATTCCACCATCAG
>CAZLJL010000098.1:0-6555 GCA_964559785.1 uncultured Bifidobacterium sp. | reverse complement strand
TCCAGCACAGGCCGGAATCCAGTCAATCACTACTCACCACAACGAGGGTCATTCCAGCACAGGCCGGAATCCAGTCAATCACTACTCACCACAACGAGGGTCATTCCGGCACAGGCCAGAATCCAGTCAATCACTACTCAACACAACTAGAGTAATTCCTGCGCTGGCCGGAATCCAGTAAATCACTACTCACCACAACTGGAGTCATTCCGGCGCAGGCCGGAATCCAGTCAATCTATCTTTACGTCAACGCTTTCACCACCGCGTCACCCATCTCAGCCGTACCCACCTTGGTAGTACCCGCTTCGTAGATATCAGGGGTGCGCAAACCTTGCGCAAGAACTTTCTTCACAGCGCTTTCGATACGATCCGCTTCCGCAGGCAAATTTAGCGAGAAACGCAGCATCATCGCTGCCGACAAAATTGTGGCCAGCGGGTTAGCAATACCCTTACCTGCGATATCCGGTGCCGATCCATGCGAGGGCTCGTACAGACCCTTATTGTTCGCATCCAGCGACGCCGACGGCAGCATACCGATCGAACCGGTCAGCATCGCTGCTGCATCGGACAAAATATCGCCAAACATATTGCCGGTGACGAGGACATCAAATTTTTTCGGTGCCCGCACCAATTGCATCGCAGCGTTATCCACGTACATATGATCCAACTCGACGTCTGGGTATTCCTTGTGCACGTCAGTCATGATGTCCTTCCAGAACTGGAAGGTCTCGAGTACGTTCGCCTTGTCGACCGAGGTCAGTCGCTTACTGCGCTTTTGTGCCGCCTGAAATGCGACATGGGCAATACGACGAATTTCAGGCTCCGAGTAACGCATAGTGTCGAAGCCCTCGCGCGCACCCTTGAACGGGCCATCAGGTGCTTCACGTACACCCCGTGGCTGGCCGAAGTAAATATCGCCATTCAATTCACGCACGATCAAAATATCCAGACCCGAGACAATCTCCGGCTTCAGCGATGAAGCACCCACCAACTCGGGATACAGAATCGCCGGACGGAAATTTGCAAACAGGGTGAGATGCTTGCGCAGACCCAGAATCGCCTGCTCTGGACGCAACGGCCGGTCTAGTGTGTCGTATTTCCAATCGCCGACAGCACCAAACAAAATCGCGTCGGCTTCCTTTGCCAGCTTCAGCGTGCCCTCTGGCAGCGGGTGTCCGTGCGCCTCATAGCCTGCGCCGCCCACCGGCGCACTCTCCATCTCGAATTTTTGGTCGAGTGCATTGAGCACTTTCAGCGCCTGGTCGACGATCTCGGTACCGATGCCGTCACCCGGCAGGATTGCAATTTTCATGGGAAATAGAAGGTATTAGGTAATCGTGTTGGTCAGCCAAGGAAACGTCACCAGATGACGCTCCTCGAAGCTGCGAATCTTGTCGGCATGCTGCAGCGTGAGGCCGATGTCGTCGAGGCCGTTAATCAGGCAATGCTTACGGAAGGCATCAATCTCGAAGTGATGCACTGTGTCGCTATTTAAGGTGCTCACGGTCTGCGCAGGCAAATCAATCCGTAGCTGATAGCCGGGGAAGGCTTTCACTTGATTGAATAGCTGGTCGACAGCCTGCTCCGACAGCACAATCGGCAGCAAGCCGTTTTTGTAGCAATTGTTGAAGAAGATATCGGCAAAGCTGGGCGCAATAATCGCCCGAAAACCATACTGCTCCAAGGCCCATGGCGCATGTTCACGCGACGAACCGCAACCGAAATTTTTACGAGTCAGCAGCACGGAAGCGCCTTGATAGCGCGACTGGTTGAGCACGAAATCCGGATTCAGCGGGCGCTTGCTGTTGTCAACGCCGGGCTGACCCACATCGAGATAACGCCACTCATCGAACAGGTTAGGTCCGAAGCCGGTACGCTTGATCGATTTCAGGAACTGCTTGGGAATAATCGCATCAGTATCGACGTTGGCACGATCGAGCGGCGCAACTAATCCTTCAAGTACGGTAAATGGCGTCATGGTATTTGAATGAAATTTGAAGCAACTTATTTTTTGCTAGCGCCCTGCACTTTTTCGCCCAGCTTCTCGACATCTTTGCCGATACCGTTGATCGTGTTGCATGCGGCTAGCAGATAAACCGACAAAATCAGCAGTGCTAATTTTTTCATGGTGTCTATCTCCGAAACTAATTACAGCATTCGAACATCAACAAAATGACCGGCGACGCCCGCTGCTGCAGCCATCGCCGGGCTGACCAAATGGGTGCGGCCGCCGGCACCTTGGCGACCTTCGAAATTACGGTTAGAGGTGGAAGCGCACCGCTCACCCGGCTCGAGCCGGTCAGCGTTCATCGCCAAGCACATCGAGCAACCGGGCTCGCGCCACTCGAAACCTGCGTCCTTGAAAATCTTGTCGAGACCTTCGCGCTCTGCTTGTTCTTTCACCAAACCTGAGCCGGGCACCACCATCGCCAAGGTCACGTTTGAGGCGCGGAATTTACCGCGCACCACTGACGCTGCGGCGCGTAAATCTTCGATACGAGAATTGGTGCATGAACCAATAAAAACTTTATCGATGCGAATATCAGTGATGGCAGTGTTGGGCTTGAGGTTCATGTACACCAGCGCCTTTTCCATCGCATCGCGCTTGACCGGATCTTTCTCTTTGTCGGGGTCGGGTACGCGGGCATCAACGGATACCACCATCTCCGGCGACGTACCCCAGGTGACTTGCGGAATGATCTCGGCGGCATCAATCATCACCACCGCATCAAACTTGGCATCAGCATCGGAGTGCAGCGTGCGCCAGTACGCAACTGCCTGATCCCAGTGCGGGCCCACTGGCGAATACGGGCGCCCCTTCACGTAATTGATAGTAGTGTCATCCACTGCCACCATGCCCGCGCGCGCACCGGCTTCGATCGCCATATTGCAGACGGTCATCCGGCCTTCCATCGACAACGCACGGATCGCCGACCCAGCAAACTCGATCGCATAGCCGGTACCGCCGGCGGTGCCGATCTTACCGATCACCGCCAGCACGATATCTTTGGCGGTGACGCCAGTGCCGAGTTTGCCCTCGACCTGCACCAGCATCGCTTTTGATTTTTTCGCGAGCAGTGTCTGCGTCGCCAGCACGTGCTCGACTTCCGAGGTGCCAATACCGTGAGCCAGCGCACCGAATGCACCATGCGTCGAAGTGTGCGAGTCACCACAAACGACGGTCATACCGGGCAAGGTTGCGCCCTGCTCGGGCCCGATCACGTGCACGATGCCTTGGCGCTTGTCCTGCATGTTGAAGTAGGTCAGGCCGTAGGCTTTTGCGTTGGCATCCAGCGTCTCGACCTGCAAGCGTGATACCGGATCCTCAATACCGCCAGCACGATGCGTGGTGGGTACATTGTGATCAGCCACCACCAGATTCGCGGCATTACGCCAGGGCTTGCGGTGCGCAAGCTTCAGGCCCTCGAAAGCCTGCGGGCTGGTGACTTCATGCACCAAATGCCGATCGATATAGAGAATGGTGGTGCCGTCCTCCGCGGTGTTCACCACGTGGGACTCCCAGAGTTTGTCGTACAGGGTTTTGGCCATCGCAAGGTCGCGCAAAAAGGGGCGTTAAAACGAGCAGAATAGCCCGCGATTATGCCATAGCGACCGCCTCGCTCAGAGGCAAACAGCCTAGCTTACCGAATTGCTTGGTAGGGCCTGTCAGGCAAGAAATCAGGCCCAAGGCCACCGGTCAGGCCGACCCGATGTATCTGGCTAGCGCTTGGCCTGCTGGTACAAGGGCATCACCTTCTCGCTGTATTCCGTCAGGTCGCGCACACGCTCGCCGCGCGGAGGGTGGGTCGACATGAACTTGGGTGGCTCTTTGCCGCCAATCTCACCCATTTTTTTCCAGAGGCTCACCGCGGCGCGCGGGTCGTAGCCCGCACGTGCCGCCAGCTCCACCCCCATGCGATCGGCTTCAATTTCATGGGTACGCGAGTTGGGCAAGCCGAGCAAGCCTTGATATGCATATTCCATGCCCTTCTGGCCCAGGGAGCCCACGCCGACCACCGCCGCGACTACACTGATACCGATACTGGCGACGGCTTGTTCCGAGGCCCGCTCACGCGAATGCTCGCGTAGCGCATGGGACACCTCGTGTCCCATGACGGCCGCTAATTCATCGTCGGTTAGCCGCAGTTTTTCAATTAATCCGGTATAGACCGCAATTTTCCCACCGGGCATGCACCACGCATTCACCTCCGGGGAAGTGATGACGTTGACTTCCCACGTCCAGTTCAAAGCATCGGACCGGAAGACGCGAGTCTGCGCTATCAGCCTGTCGGCAATCGTTTTCACACGGTTGCTTTGCGCAGCATCGGCATTCAGCTTGCCGTTTTTTTGGGCATCTGCCATCAGCTGTGCGTATTGTTTAGTGGCTGCAGAGACCATGCTCGCACTTGAAATCGCCATGCGCTGCTCGCGATTGACACCAACCACTCCCGTCTGCGTGGTGTTCTCTGTCTTGCAGCCCACTAATACCAAGCCGCTGAACAACAGCGCAATCAGACTGCGCCATTGATGACTCATGCTTCGCTCCTTCCCAAACCAGACACTGGCAGCGGACGCTGCCACCGAAAACTTAACCAAGCGGCCACCCAGCCAAGTGCACACATGCCAGATGCCACGATATAGACCGACGTTGCACCAAATGTATCCCAGCAAGCGGACAACAGCAATCCACCCAAGCTACCACCCAAACCGTAGGACACGCTGATGAACAAGGCTTGTCCTCGCGCCTGCAAGGGACCGGAAAACCAGCGCTGCAATGTTGCCACCGATGCCGAGTGATGCACGCCGAAAGTCGCTGCGTGTAGCACCTGCGCCAACAATAACAAGGCCAAAGATTCTGCACCAAAGCCGATCAGCGCGAACCGTACAACGCCAACGGCTAAGCTCATCAGCATCAGAAAACGCAAACCATATCGCCGGAAGATCGGTGCCTGCCAGTAGAAAAAGAGAATCTCGGCAATCACACCAAGCGACCACATCAGTCCAATCACCGTCTTGCTGTAGCCAATTTGCGCGAGGTACAAGGAGTAGTACACATAAAGCGCGGCATGCGCCGCCACCATCAAGAATGTAGAAACAAAGAAGGCAATCACTTCGCGTTCTTTTAGAAGTGCACGTACCGAGGGCATGGCTTGGGGATGTGCTGACTGGATTTCCTCATGCATACCAGCTGCTGCCACTACCACTAACAACAAGAGCAGGAGCGCAATCGTGGGCATTAAAGCGATACCAAATGCATCCAGTAACTGCCCTGACACCATCACCGCAACGATAAAACCGACAGAGCCCCACAAACGCAATCGGCCATAGTGGGTTAGATCACCGCGCATCGCCGACAGCATCTGCGCCTCTGACAGCGGGCCTTGTGCGCTGGTGAACAGATTCAGCACAATGAGTAGAACAAAAAAATACGTGAAAGACTCGCCCCAAAACATCCCAGCGAATACACAGGCTGCAGCGATGGAGGTCAGCCGGAGTACCAACACGCGGCGCCGCGTATGGTCGGCCACCCAGCCCCACAGATTAGGGCCGAAGATACGCATCACCTGCATCATCGACATCAATATGCCGATCTGCGTCGCGGAGATGTTCTTATCCGCGAAGTACAAGCTAGCGTAAGGCGAGAAAACCCCAACGTAGCCGTAATAAGCGAAGAAGAACAGCGCGAAGTTGAGCGATTGTGGAGGCTTGGATCCGGGCGTCACTGAATTTGCGAAAATTGTCTGGACCCCGGCCTACGCCGGGGTGACGAAATTAAGTCCGATGTGATGTTACGAGTTACCCCAGCATGGGCCGGACTGACGAAATTAAGTACGACGTGATGCTACGAGATACCCCGGAGTTAACCAGAGTGTCATTTGGTTTTTGTCGAAGCACGATACAAATTGACTTCTCTGGGTCGCATTAGTGGGTCATCCCGGCGGATGCCGGGATCCAGAGAAAATCACCGCTCAGTACTGTGCACTCGGGTGTCCCCGCACTGCGCCCGATGCCGCAGCGCGTGATCCATCAACACCAAAGCCAGCATGGCCTCAGCGATGGGCGTGGCGCGGATGCCAACGCAGGGATCATGCCGACCAAAGGTCTCAACCGTGACCGGATTACCGTCCCGATCGATAGAACGACGCGGCGTGCGAATGCTGGAGGTCGGTTTGATCGCGATGGATACCGTGATGTCCTGACCCGATGAGATACCACCAAGCACACCACCCGCGTTATTGGTGAGGAAACCATCGGGTGTGATCTCATCACCATGCTCGGTGCCCTTCTGCGCGACCGAGCGGAACCCAGCGCCAATCTCAACACCTTTGACTGCGTTGATGCCCATCATGGCGTAAGCAATATCCGCGTCCAACTTGTCGAACAGCGGCTCACCCAAACCGACCGGTACCTTGTGCGCCACCACATCGATTCGCGCACCACAGGAATCCCCAGCCTTGCGCAGCTGATCCATGTAGGTCTCGAGTTGCGGCACGATCTCCGCATTGGCTGCAAAGAAAGGATTGTGCTCAACATGTTCCCAAGACTGGAAAGGAA
>CAZLJL010000097.1:0-6559 GCA_964559785.1 uncultured Bifidobacterium sp. | reverse complement strand
AGATCGAACCACTCACAAAACTGCGTCATGCTGAAAATTTCTTCGTCACCATGGCTCCAACCTAGTCGTGCCAGATAATTCAGCATCGCCTCTGGGAGATAGCCCTGCGCCGGATACTCCATCACACTGACAGCCCCATGGCGTTTGGATAATTTTTCGCCATCGGCACCGAGAATCATCGGCACATGACCATAAATCGGTAACTGCGCACCCAAGGCTTTGAGAATATTGATTTGCCGCGGCGTATTGTTGACATGGTCATCACCGCGAATAACGTGGGTGATTCGCATATCCCAGTCATCCACCACCACGCAAAAGTTGTAAGTTGGCGTGCCATCCGGACGCGCGATCACTAAATCGTCGAGCTCGCGGTTTGAGATGGTGATGTTGCCCTTGACTGCGTCATCCCAACTGACATCACCGTCCGTCGGATTACGGAATCGCACCACCGGTCGTACGCCTGAAGGAATCGCTGGCAGTGTCTTGCCGGGCTCAGGTCGCCAGGTACCGTCGTAACGAGGCTTCTCGCCTGCGGCGCGTTGCCGTGTACGCATCGCCTCGACCTCCTCCGGCGAGCAGTAACAGTGGTAGGCGCTTCCTTGCGCCAGCATTTGCGCGACCACTTCACGGTAGCGATCCATGCGCTGCATTTGGTAAAACGGACCCTCATCATGCTGCAAACCTAACCACTGCATGCCATCGATGATGGCCTGCACTGCCTCGGGCGTAGAGCGCTCCAGATCCGTGTCCTCAATCCGCAAGATGAAGGTGCCACCGAAACGACGTGCATAGGCCCAGGCAAACAATGCGGTGCGGGCGCCGCCAAGATGAAGGTAGCCGGTGGGACTCGGGGCGAAGCGGGTACGGACAGTCATGGAACGGCTCGCAGGGCAAAAGCCGACATTCTATCCGCAGCAACGGCCATCCCCCGCACTGATAGAATCCCGGTTTCCCCTTTTCAGCCCCAACGCAATGAGCATGACTGCCGCCCGTTCCGCGCCTCGCCAGTTGTTTGTGACGACAGCGCTGCCGTATGCGAACGGCCCTTTCCACATCGGCCACATCATGGAGTACATCCAGGCTGATATCTGGGTGCGGTTCATGCGCATGCGCGGGCACGAGGCGCATTTTGTGTGTGCTGACGATGCCCATGGCGCGCCGATCATGATCGCCGCTGAGAAAGCGGGTGTGACGCCGCAGGAGTTCGTGGCGAATATCGCCTCAGGGCGCAAGGCCTACCTGGATGGCTTTCATATTTCATTTGACAATTGGCATAGTACCGACGGCCCTGAAAATCATCTTCTTTCGCAGGAGATCTATCGTCGCCTTCGGGAAAAGGGTTTGATCGCGACACGTACCATCGATCAATTCTACGATCCAGTAAAGAATATGTTTTTACCGGATCGCTATATCAAAGGCGAATGCCCCAAGTGTGGCGCACAAGATCAGTACGGTGATGCGTGTGAGGTGTGTAGCGCAGTGTATGCCCCTACCGAGCTGAAAAAACCCTACTCCACGCTGACCGGTGCTACGCCGATCATGAAAAGTTCGGAGCATTATTTCTTCCGACTGTCAGATCAACAGTGTGTCGACTTCCTGCGTGCGTGGGCACTCGATCCTGAGCGCCTGCAGCCAGAGGTAGCTAACAAGGCACGCGAGTGGCTCGAGGGAGATAGCGGGCTTGGCGATTGGGATATCTCGCGCGATGCGCCCTACTTCGGTATCGAGATTCCAGACGCGCCCGGCAAGTACTTTTATGTTTGGTTGGATGCACCGATCGGCTATCTCGCCTCGCTAAAAAACTACTTTGCACGCACGGGCCGCGACTTCGATGCGTTTTTGGCAGACCCATCGACCGAGCAATATCACTTTATCGGCAAGGACATCACCTACTTCCACACTTTGTTCTGGCCAGCGATGCTGAAGTTCGCAGACTTCAAGGTACCGAATAATATCTTTGTCCATGGCTTTATCACGGTCAGCGGTGAAAAAATGTCGAAGTCGCGCGGTACCGGGATCTCGCCGCTGCGCTACCTCGATATCGGGATGAATCCTGAATGGCTGCGCTACTACATCGCCGCCAAGTTAAACGCCCGCGTTGAGGATGTCGACTTCAACCCGGAGGACTTTATTGCGCGAGTCAATAGCGATCTGATCGGCAAGTACATCAATATCGCCAGCCGTGCTGCCGGTTTCATCACGAAAAAATTCGATGGCAAGCTAGCGATGTCGTGGGCAACATCAGACGATCGCTATCTCTCCGAATTGCGGGGTGCCGCTGATGAACTAGCGGCATTGTATGAAGCGCGTGAGTACGGCAAGGCGTTGCGACTTGTGATGGAGTTGGCTGATCGCGTCAATGCATATGTCGATGCCAATAAGCCCTGGGAACTGGCCAAAGACCCTGCCAATAACGCGCGCACCCAAGAAGTATGCTCTCGGCTGTTGGAAGCTTTCCGAATTCTGACGCTGTACCTAAAACCAGTACTGCCAGCGCTGGCGGCGCGAGTCGAATCACTGCTCAACATCGCCCCAATGACATGGAGCGATGTCCAACATGCGCTGCCAGATCAACACGCAGTACACACCTATACACATCTGATGACGCGAGTCGAACCCAAAATGCTGGACGACCTTTTCGAGCCACCGGCTGACGCTAACCCTGAAATACCGTCGTCGGATATTGAAACGATCGACGCTGAGATCAAGATTGATGACTTTCTAAAGATTGACTTGCGCATCGCGCAAATCGTCGACTGCGAATCGGTTGAGGGCTCCGACAAGCTGCTGCGCCTGACGCTTGATGTTGGTGAGGGGCGGCATAGAAATGTGTTCTCAGGGATCAAGTCGGCGTACCAGCCAGAGCAACTGAAAGGCAAGTTGACCGTATTAGTTGCCAATCTGGCACCGCGCAAGATGAAATTCGGCATTTCCGAGGGCATGGTGCTCGCCGCCAGCGCAAAAGATGAAAAAGCCGACCCCGGTCTCTATATTCTTGAGCCCTGGCCCGGCGCCAAGCCGGGCATGCGCATCCGCTGAGAGTAAAATACCGACTCTCAACGTTTGGTATCGCCCGCCATGCCCCTGTTCAATAAGCAAGCCGCCTATGTGTCTGAAGTCACTCGCTTTATCACCGAGTTGAAGCAGACCAACCCGACACTCGAAGCCGAGCAGCAATCAGGTCGCGCCCGCCTGTGGGACAAGGAAAAAATCGATCTGGAAGAAATGCGCCGCGTCCAGGAGTCACGGGTCAAGCAAAAGGCCTACGTTTATCAAAGCGAATAAGGCCTGCCCGTGGAAACCTCAACCGAGATCAGCAATGAATCGCAAGAAGTGATTGATGGCATTGCGTTTGCCAAGCTATATGGTGAGCCGCTATTCAAGCTACCGAATGATCTCTATATCCCGCCTGATGCGCTCGAGGTGTTTCTCGAGGCTTTCGAGGGCCCGCTGGATTTATTGCTCTACCTGATTCGCAAGCAGAACTTCAATATTCTGGATATTCCGCTAGCGGCAGTGACACTGCAGTACCTTGAGTACATCGAGCAAATACGACAACGCAATCTGGAACTGGCTGCTGACTATCTGCTGATGGCCGCTATGCTGATCGAGATCAAGTCACGCATGCTGCTGCCCGCCAAAAAAGTTGAAGGCGAAGAAGAATTGCTGGACCCACGCGCCGAGCTGGTACGGCGCCTGCTGGAGTATGAGCAAATCAAATTAGCGGCGTTCCAGCTGGATACCTTGCCGCAGGTCGGACGCGACTTCGTCCGTACCCAGGTGTATATCGACCAAAACGTCGTGACGCGCTTCCCCGATGTAGACATCAACGACCTGCAAGCGGCCTGGAACGATCTCTTGCGCCGCGCTAAGCTCACCGAGAAGCACACGATTACGCGCGAAGAACTCTCAGTGCGGGAGCATATGACGCAAATCCTGCGCAAGCTGCAGAACGCAAAATTCATCGAGTTTCAGGATCTATTTGAAACCTCGCGCGGCGTGCCAGTCGTAGTCGTCAACTTTATCGCCTTGCTCGAGCTGGCAAAAGAAACCCTGATCGAGATAACCCAGGCCGAGGCGTTCGCACCGATTTACGTGCGACTTTCTTACGCCCCGAACTAACACTAGCCGGCCGGTTACATCGGCCCGATCTGTCCCCATCTCTCACTATCACGATGAAAATCATTTCGTCGATTGCGGAACTGCATGATCAACTACGGGGGCAGCTCAGAACTGCATTCGTACCCACCATGGGTAATCTGCATGACGGTCATTTGTCATTGATGCGTCTGGCACGTAAACACGGTGACCCCGTCGTCGCATCGATCTTCGTGAATCGTTTGCAGTTTGGTCCGAACGAGGACTTCGATAAATATCCGCGCACCTTCGCCGCCGATGTAGAGAAATTAGAGAAGGAAGGCGTATATGTACTGTTCGCGCCGACAGAAAAAGATATCTACCCAGAGCCACAAGAATTTCGGATACAGCCCCCGAATGACCTTGGCAATATTCTGGAAGGCCATTTTCGGCCCGGTTTTTTTACGGGCGTGACAACGATTGTAATGAAACTGTTTTCCTGTGTGCAGCCACGTGTAGCAGTGTTTGGCAAAAAGGATTATCAACAGCTGATGATGGTCCGTAATATGGCTCGCCAATTTGCCCTACCCACTGAAATTATCGCTGCTGAAACTTACCGCGCCAAAGATGGCCTCGCGCTCTCGTCGCGCAATGGCTATTTGTCGGAGAGCGAGCGCGCCGAGGCACCCTTCCTGTTTCGCGAACTAAACCGGGTCGCAGAAGCTATACGAAACGGCGATCTGGACGTGTCACTTCTCGAAAAAAGCGCACTTGATCAACTGGGACAGCGCGGCTGGCAACCGGATTACTTCGCTATCCGAAAGCGTATCGACCTGCAGCCACCCAGCGCTGGGGATCTCGCGACCCAGGCACCCCTGGTCATCCTTGCCGCTGCGAAGCTGGGTTCCACCCGCTTGATCGATAATCTCGAGGTATGACGATCAGGAGAACGCTCCGCACCCTGCTTGCGATCGCGTTGATCTTTATATCAACATCAGTCTCAACCTTGGCATCGGCCACTATCGCAGTGACAGACGATAGCGGTAACAAGATCACCTTAGCCGCCCCCGCGCAGCGCATCGTTAGCCTGGCGCCCCATGCGACCGAGTTATTGTTTGCCGCTGGCGCAGGTAAAAAACTGGTGGGGGTGTCCGAGTACAGTGACTTCCCTGCTGAAGCGAAAAACCTGCCCTCGGTTGGCGGTAATGGGCAACTCGATATCGAACGTATCCTCACGCTCAAGCCTGACCTAGTCGTTGCCTGGGCTAGTGGCAACAATCCTCGACAACTCGCCCGCCTGCGGAAACTAGGATTGACCGTCTTTGAGAGCGAACCACGCAGCTTTGAGTCGATTGCGAGTTCTCTTGAACGCCTCGGTGTACTTGTCGGCGGTGATGAGGGAGGGTTACAGGCCAATCAGTTTCGCCAGCGCTTGCTGACACTTCAGCAGCAATTCGCTGGGCGCACAACAGTGACCGTTTTCTACCAAATCTGGTCAACGCCTCTGATGACCTTAAACGATTCTCACATCGCCTCGCAAGCAATCAAGCTATGCGGGGGCATTAATATCTTTGGACAGCTAAAACCATTGGCACCCACGATTAGTCGAGAAGCGGTTCTCAAGGCTAATCCCGACATGATCATCGTGAGCGACGAAAAGCATCATGGCCTCGAGCGCTGGCGATCATTCAACCGAATGCACGCTGTCGCTAGCAACAATCTATTTACCATTGAGGGTGGCATGATGAACCGTGCCGGCCCTCGCATACTTGAAGCAACCCGAACGCTATGCGAGCAGGTTGATCAAGCACGCAAGAATTCTGGAGAAGCCACCGGTAAGGTGAAGAACAAGCCTACCGAATCAAGTAAGTAAAACTCGGACGAATATCAGAAGGGAACAGCATGGATACCGCCATTCTGGAAAAAATGAAACAGGCTGCACAAGGCACCCTAACGGACCATCTTGGATTTGAACTGGTTACAGCAACCAAAGGATGTATTACCGCCGCCTTTGACGTGAAGCCACACCATCTCGCACCGAATGGCTATTTGCATGCTGCATCGATCATCATGCTAGCGGATAGCTGCTGTGGTTTTGGTTGCATGATGCACTTACCCGAAGGTGCGCAAAGTTTCACCACGATCGAGATCAAGAGCAATCACCTCGGTACCGCGCGTGATGGACGCGTTGAATGCGAAGCAAAACCCGTCCACCAAGGACGTACCACCCAAGTATGGGATGCGACAGTAACTGCGGCGGGTAAAACCATCGCACTATTTCGCTGCACGCAGATGATTCTGTGGCCGAAGGCCTGAACGGTAACGAGCGATGATTTTCCGACTGGCGTAGTCGGTAGCCCAGCCGGCGTCAGCGACCCTCAGGTACCGCGCTCAGACTGCGACGATAGACATCGCTGCATCGTCAAACTCGCAACCATACACTCGACTTAGCACTTCAGGATTAAGCATCTCCTGCGTGCTT
>CAZLJL010000096.1:3423-6589 GCA_964559785.1 uncultured Bifidobacterium sp. | reverse complement strand
GACGTACTGCGTAATCGCGCCTGTTTCCATGGTGCGCCTCCAACAATGAGTCGTCTAATGACGACGGGTGTGAAACTCTCTAGCCCGGGAATTCAGCTAGTCCAAACTTCCGTTCCTGCATCGGCCGCTCATCACGCACGCGCTTGGCGAGCGGACCAATGGCGATCAGTACTGCAAACAGCAGGTACATCTCAAGGTGATACACAAAGCTATAACCTGTCACGGGAGAGATCAGGCTCTCGCCCAGCCAACCACTGGTCGCTAGCGAGCCGATCAAATCTTTCACCAAACCACCGACCGCGATGGATGCACCGGCGGCCGTAGCCTGCACCGCACCCCAAGCCCCGAGCGCCATACCGGCCGAGTCGCCAATTTGCAGATCCATTGCCATCGTCAGCGTACCGACCGCAAACAAGCCACCACCGGCACCAATCAGAAACGCACCACAGCGAAACAAGTTCGGCGCATCCAGGGGCGCAGAAAAAATCACCATCGCAAATGCCGGCATACCCAGCAGGGCGCCAAGCGCAGCGATACGGCCTGCGTCCAGACCACGTGCCAGCAAACGCGCTGCCAAGCCAAACGCCAGCAGCGCACCCGCAGCACTAATCGCGGTCAGCAAACTGGTGGCACCGACACCGAGATGCAAGATCTCGCCGCCATAGGGCTCGAGAATGATGTCTTGCATGTTGAACGCGCAGGTACCGAGGCCTACGGTCCACAAAAACCGCTTAACGCCCGGGCGCACCGCATAGCTACGCCAGTGGCTGGAAAAATCTTCTTCGTTGCGCGGTTGTCGGGCACGATCACGGTTAAGTGCCTCTTGCTTCCACAGCGCATTCAGATTCAGCATGACCACCAGCACCGCGGAACCTTGTACCGTCTGAATCAGACGCAGCGGGCTGAAATCTGCCAGCAACCAACCGAACAAGGCGCCACTACCCACTAGACCCAGCAGCAGCATGGTGTACATCAGCGCCACTACGCGTGGGCGTGTCTCCGGCGTTGCCAAATCGGTCGCTAATGCCAGGCCCGCGGTCTGTGTCACCTGCATGCCCATGCCAACCAACAAAAACGCCAGGCCAGCACCAATCCGGCTGACCCACAGCATCCCCGGTTGCGGGTCGGACAGCGCGAGCAAGCCAAACGGCATAATCGCCAGACCACCAAACAGCAACAGGCTGCCTATCCACAGATAGGGTAGTCGTCTTAAGCCCAGCGCCGAACGGTGTGTGTCCGATCGAAAACCGATCAGTGCGCGCAACGGTGCAAACACCAGTGGCAAGGCCACCGATAGCGCCACCCACCATGCGGGCACGCCCAGCTCAATAATCATTACCCGGTTCAAAGTGCCTACCAGTAGCGCGGTTGCCAGACCGATCGAGAACTGGAATAAGGACAGCCTGAGCAACCTCGGCAGCGGTAAATCCGGCGAAGCGGCGTCGGCGAACGGCATCCAGCGCGCGTCCATTGACGCGGTCAGCTGGCGCACGATTTTCTGCAGTTGTCTCATCAAAGGCGCGGGTGTGCTTGCCGATATGGCAAGCCTAGTACTTATGAGAACACTCTAGTGTTCACGCTATATTGTGTCAATAAATAATTACAGTATTTTTGTAATCTTAAGTTGACTCAGATACAAGTATCGGCCATGCTGCGCTCGTGCCTGCAATGGGCACATTGCAGTAAACAGTGCCACTCCTCTGGGGGCGTCCGCGTAATTTCGGGCGCCCCGTTTTTTATTTGGGCGACGGTAGGATGGTCCAGGGATGCGTCTGGCGGCGCGCTAGGCGCTCAGATCGAGCTTGAGTCCGATGATCTCGGGAATGTCAGTGCCGCCGCGCACGGATACTGCGGGGCGCGGGGATATCGGTTCGTGGGCAGCCACTAGGTAGGCTGGAGAGCGCAGGGCTTTCAGTCGAGCCAGCGCTGCGCTGTGATTCGCGCTGGAGATCAGGGTGCCGATTTCGATGAGCGGTGACTGCCGCCAGCTGGGATGCTCGGCCAGTAATTCACGAAAACGACGGCGCGCCAGCTCGACATCGCCCGCCTCCAGCGCATCAAGCAGTCGCTGCCAGGGCAGACTACGCGCGTGCTGACGCCCGGGCTCGTGGCCGCCCGATTGTTCAGCAAAACCTTGCCTCGCCTCAACGTGATGGATGTCCAGGTCGGCACTCATCGCCACACCCCCTTGCAAAACCGCTTTCGCTCCATCAGTGAGTCGGCTTGGCGGTGGTGAGTTTGAGCGGCGTTACGGGGTTGATCGCGAAAATCGCTGGGGCAGCGCTCTGTTTATGAGGGTTTGGGTTAGCCGGACGCGTCGCGCGTGATGATCGTCGATGGAGTCGTAATCGCGGGTCTTTCACTTTGCTCAACTCTGGCGGTCTCGTCTACGGTCAAAGCAATTTCGACCATCGCCTTCTCGAAGCTAGCCAGATTCGGCGATAGACGCAGAATATGCTCCGTCAAATGCAGACCGGGATCACGAATATGGTTGCTACCGATAGCCGCACCGGGCGATGAAAAAAATGCCTGACAATAGATACTTGCCATTTGGCCGCGCGCGATTGCGCTGTTTCGCGCTAGCCGATCTTGCAGTAAGGTCGTTGTGTTTACGAAGGATTGCTTTATTTCTGAGGTGACGGGATACAGATTAACCAGCCAATCGACACTGTTATCTAAACCTTTTATTTCTGTGATTCTCTGATTTTTTTCCACCAGATCAGCCAGCGGCTCCAAGGTTTTCTGCCCGCCAACCGTGCTGAAGTTTTCTCCATCGAACTCCAAAGACTCGATTGTGGGTTGCTGTTGCAAGGCGGACATAAGTGGCTCGATACAGTAGTGACCGCCATACGGCAACAAAGGACCTAATGACAGCGATTTGAGCGAACGATTCGCCGCAACGCCAAGGCAAAAGGCATTCAATCGCTCTGTGTAGGGGATGTCTGGCTCATTGTCTGGCGTTGAAAACCAATCGGTACACTTAAAACTTTCAAGCGTTGTCGAATGTTGAATCAATAACTGGAGTTCTCGGCAGGTTTCGAGGCTTTTAAACGCCCATCTAGAAAAGGAAAGTTCAGTGAGCTGCGCACAGTTGCGTAGCGCCTGAAAAACTTCCAGTGTTTTTTCCTCGGATAAGCTTGGGTTCTTCAGGCAAACGGATTTCAAG
>CAZLJL010000096.1:0-3323 GCA_964559785.1 uncultured Bifidobacterium sp. | reverse complement strand
GAGGCCATCGGTACGACAAACAGTAATTGGCGGAGGCTGGGCTGGCTTTCGCTAACGGTTCGTAAGAATTCGGCGAACGAATCAGGCTTGAACTTGCGCGGTTGTATATTCAGGGAATACAGTGGATTGCACTCCTTTAGTAATTCGTTAAGTGCAGTGAACTGGCCGCAATCTATCAAACGATCGATAAGAGAAGCAATTGCTTGGTGCTGAGGGCCTGATTGCAACTCGTCAAAGAACGGTCCTTCTGGATAGCGACCAAGCAGTAAGTACTCAAAATATATTTTTTCCCCATTTGAAATGTCATCGTCGAGTTGTTCAAATTCTTTTGCCGTGTAGGGTAATGGCGCATCAATGGTCGGTAGCCGAACACCATGTCGTATCGGGCGTGTATGACGCTGATCGTTATCCAAATGCGCAATACGTGGTGTTGAGATGAAAGTTGATCCTACGGAGCGGGATGCTTGCATGTGTTGTTCTTTCGAAGAATTGAGGCGTGACCCTCAGTACTAAAAAGAAGAAACACGGTTCCCACTTCATTCAGTGACTCATCGAATACTTCAGCTAAAAAAAATGCCCGGAAACCTCCGGGCATTTTTATTGCGTCGATCGCAGAAGCAGTGCTTACATCCGCTCAAACACTGCTGCAATACCTTGACCACCACCGATACACATGGTCACCAGTCCATAGCGCTTTTGTGTACGGATCAACTCGTGCAGACACTTGATAGTGATGATGGCACCGGTTGCACCCAGTGGATGGCCGAGCGCGATTGCACCACCGTTCGGGTTGGTGCGCGCTGGGTCGAGATCCAGACCACGGCAAACACCGATCGATTGCGCGGCGAAAGCCTCGTTCGATTCGATCACGTCCATCTGATCCAATTTCAGTCCGGCACGCTGTAATGCGATTTTGACGGCGGGGATAGGGCCTATACCCATCAACGAGGGCTCAACACCGGCGACTGCATACGACACCAATCGCGCGAGCGGCGTTCGACCAGCACGACCCGCTGCGCCGGCCTCCATCAACACACACGCAGCGGCACCGTCATTCAGCCCCGAGGCATTACCCGGCGTCACGGTGCCGTTCTCTTTCTGAAATGCAGGCTTTAGTGTGGCGAGCGATTCGAGCGTCGTACCTGCTTTCGGATGTTCATCGGTATCAAACATCACCGTGCCTTTACGGGTCTTGATTTCAACCGGCACGATCTGCGACTTGAAATAGCCCGCCTCAATGGCAGCCAGTGCTTTGCGTTGGCTGTCGACGGCGAATGCATCCTGCTCTGCGCGTGTGATGTTGTATAACTTGGCGACATTCTCCGCAGTGACACCCATGTGACCTGCACCGAACGGATCATGCAACGCACCAAGCAGTACATCGACCAATGACGCATCACCCATGCGCGCACCAAAGCGGGCCAGCGGCGCGTTATACGGCGCACGGCTCATGGTTTCAACGCCACCACCAATCGCGATATCAGCGTCACCGAGTTGGATGGCATTAGCGGCGCTGACGATCGCTTGCAGCCCAGAGCCGCACAGACGGTTCAGGGTTAGCGCTGCGGATTCTTTTGGCATGCCGGCGTTGATGCCAGCAACCCGTGAGACATACAAGTCGCGCGGTTCGCACTGCACGACATTGCCCAGCACAATTTGCTGCGCGCTGGCGGCTTCAATGCCTGAGCGTTCAATCGCTGCCTTGACCACGATCGTGGCCAATTCATGGGCAGAAAAATCTTTCAGAGCGCCACCGAAGGTGCCGACGGCAGTACGTGCGGCGCCAACGATGACGACGTCTCGGGTTGTTGTCATGGGAGTGTCCTGAAGGGATGGTGTAGCTGCCATGGGCAGCGGATATCAAAAGCGGCGTAATGGTAGCCGAAGATGCGCATACAACGGCTTTTCTAATGCTGCTGGTACATCACATTGATGCGCGCCACATATTTCGACACGTCACCGAACACGCGGCTGCCCTCGTGCAGCACGCTACGTGGGCCAAAGCCATGACGAAAGAACAGCGCAGCGCCTTTTTTGGGCATGACATCGACATGCCCGCGATCGGGTCGAAACAATCGCGTGCTACCACCCTGAACGCCATCGTCCGGGCCATTCAGATAAAGCAGCATCGAGAGGCAAGAGCGCAAGTCGGGCCATTCAATCATCTGACGGCGATCGGGTGACAGCGAGTAGCCTGGCCAGTCACCGTCCGTGTGTGGGTTGAAGACATCCTCGGCGTCATAACGGTACATATTGATACGCCGCGAGAGCGCTGGGTAAAGCTGCGCACCCTCCATCGCTTGGGGCAAGAGGTGGGCGATACGATCAAATACCGGTGCCAATGTCTGCTCGTCCGCAACCCAGTGCACTGCCTTGTTCATTCGCATACCGGGCGGGGTCTGGATGCCGGGCGCCTCATCACGGTAACCGAAACGCTCACTGGCCTCGACGATCGCATCCGCTTCATCGGCAGTGATGACATTGCTAATCATGAACGCGGTCAGCCCACCAAGGTCGATATCAGTACGTTGCGGGGTCAAACCGTGATCAGCGCTAAAGCTTAATCGTGGCGCGGGCTCACGAAAAGAAAAGATTGGCGTCATTGGTACCACGCCACCCATCGGCAGCGAGCCCGGCATGTGTGCCACGGCGAAGTGATCAGGCCACGCGAGGTGCGCGGGTGCGGTAGGGGCAATATCAGTCATGATGCGTCGGCACGTGCCGGGATGGATAAAACCATCATTGTACGGGCGAGCTCCGTGCGCTGCCCCCAAACCGGCTCCCCGGGACGGTACAAATACAGGACTTTGGGGCTAGGCATCTGTCAAAATCAAGCCTTTGCGTGAGGCTTCAACGTTCTATGCATCTCCCTGAAAAAAAATTCATCAATAGCGCTCGTCTTTCGATCGAATACCTCGAGTGGCAAGCGACTGGTGCCCGAACTGTGGTGCTGGTCCATGGCTGGCCTGATTCTGCGCGTACCTGGTCTCCGGTGGCGCAGTTGCTCGCCAATGCTGGCTATCGGGTACTGGCGCCTTCATTACGCGGTTATGGTGAAACCCGCTTTCTGAATCCTTCTACACCGCGCAGTGGTGAATTGGTCGCGCTGGGTCGCGATCTGATTGATTTCGTCGAGGCACTTGGTCTGCAAAGCCCGATGTTAGTGGGCCATGACTGGGGTGCGCGCGCGGTGGCGAACGCTGCTGGCTTGGCGCCCGGTTTGGCGTCGCATCTTTCGATGGTGTCGGTGGGCTATGGCACCAACGATCCGACGCAAGTCTTGCCGTTCGAGCAAGCGCGCTCCTATTGGTATCACTGGTTCA
>CAZLJL010000095.1:0-6614 GCA_964559785.1 uncultured Bifidobacterium sp. | reverse complement strand
TCGCTGCCCACAACTCAGGGTCAACGGCGGCAATGGTGTGCTGGCTGGAAAACATAAGGAGGCTCCCATGGGTACGACAAATGTTGAGTAATCAGATACAGACGGCGGATACAGACTGCGGGTACGGACTGCCGAATCGGCAATGGCACAGGCTTTTCAGAGTTCGCGGGAACCAGTTACCCGAGGCTGGATTGGGACGCCAGAACTTGCAGGCCGTCCAAGCGCTCGGCGCGGATGCCAGTCGCGCCGGTAAGCTGGCGCCGAAAATCCGGTCTAACGAGGCAGAAAGCCTTGAAATTCTAGAGGACACAGGGCCTTTGGGCAAGGATGAAAGGCGGCTTTTGCCAGTCTTTTCCGCTAAAATCTGGCGGTTGACCTGCTTCCGGTCGATTCGGAATTCTTCATGATCGTACTTGTCACAGGTGCCAGCTCCGGTTTCGGTGCCGCTATTGCGCGTAGATTCGTCCGCGAGGGGCACCGCGTCATCGCCGCCGCTCGGCGAACCGATCGACTGGATTCGCTAGCCAAAGAACTTGGTTCCCAATTGCTCCCGCTGGAACTCGATGTCACTAGCAAGGCATCTATCGATGCAATGCTGGCCGCATTGCCACCAGATCTGCGTCAAATTGATGTGTTGGTGAATAACGCGGGCCTGGCACTCGGCCTGGAGCCAGCGCAGGAAGCCCATCTAATCGATTGGGAAACCATGATCGCCACCAACTGCCAAGGCCTGGTCTGGATGACCAGAGCGTTGCTGCCGCAAATGGTGGCGCGCGGTAGCGGGCTGGTCATCAACATCGGCTCGGTCGCAGGCAGCTACCCCTACCCCGGCGGCAATGTGTACGGTGCCACCAAGGCCTTTGTCGAGCAGTTCACCCTAAATCTGCGGGCCGATCTGGTCGGTACTGGTGTGCGTGCGACTAATCTCGCGCCCGGCATGTCAGGCGGCACAGAGTTTTCTAACGTGCGCTTCAAGGGCAATGATGATGCGGCCGCAAAAGTTTATTCAGGTACACAGCCGCTCACGGCCGATGATGTTGCCGAAGCGGCCTACTGGGTCGCAACACTGCCAGCGCATATCAACATCAATCAAATCGAGATGATGCCAACGTGTCAGGGCTTCTCGGCATTTACCGTCAAGCGCAACGGATGAGCACGGCATTTCGGTGGCCGGTTCGGGTTTTTTATGAAGACACTGATACCGCCGGCATCGTTTACTACGCAAACTATTTGAAATTTTTTGAACGCGCCCGTACCGAATGGTTGCGCGCGGCCGGTATCAACCAACGCGAGTTGTCGGACACCCTGCAACGCGCATTCGTCGTCAGCCACAGTGCGGTTGATTACCATGCGCCGGCAAGATTGGATGATCAACTCGAGATCACCGTTATGGTGGAAAAACTTGGAAGAGCCTCGGTAAATTTCCGGCAACAGGCCTGGCGCAATAGCCAGAATGATCCACCGACGCTAATTTGCAGTGGCCTTGTGCGTGTTGGCTGCGTTGATACCACCTCCATGCGTCCAGCACCACTGCCCACGGATGTCGCCGACCGAATTCGTCATCGCTTTTAACCACGCCTACCGGACCAGCCCGGCGAACTTACTCTGATCCCTTGACCGGATTTGCCCATACCCACACGAAGATAACAACAACCCATAACTCATGATGACAGTTACCCAAGATCTTTCTTTCGTCTCGCTGATCAGCAATGCATCGCTGCTTGTCCAGCTGGTGATGGCGCTACTGGTGATGGTGTCACTCATGAGCTGGTTTTATATCTTCAGAAAGTTGTTCTCGATTCGTAACGCAAAACGGCAAACCGCCGAATTCGAGGCCGCGTTCTGGTCTGGCGCTAATCTCAATGCTTTGTATGGAGAAGTCACTGGCAGTCGCCGACGCAGTGGTGGTGGTGGCGCGCTTGAGCGCATATTTGAGGCAGGGATGGAAGAGTACAAAAAAGCGCGTGTCTCTTTTGGCGGCAAGAATATCGATACCAACGTATTGATTGATGGCTCGCGTCGCGCGATGCGCGCGGCCTATCAACGCGAGATGGATGCGCTTGAGCAGCATCTGGCTTTTCTTGCTTCGGTCGGTTCAGTGTCTCCCTATGTTGGGCTGTTCGGCACCGTGTGGGGCATCATGAATTCTTTCCGTGGCCTCGCCAACGTGCAGCAGGCCACTCTGGCAGCAGTTGCTCCTGGTATTGCCGAAGCCTTGATCGCTACCGCAATTGGTTTGTTTGCGGCTATCCCTGCTGTCGTCGCCTACAACCGCTATTCACATGACATCGATCGAATCTCGATCCGATTTGAGAGCTTCATTGAAGAGTTTTTGAATATCTTGCAGAGGCAGGCGCGCTGATATGGCCAATAACTCGTCTATGCGGGGTGGGCGTACCCGGCGCTTCAAAGCCGAGATCAACGTTGTGCCTTATATCGACGTGATGCTGGTGCTGCTGGTGATCTTCATGGTGGTAGCGCCCATGATTCCACCGACAGAGATCAAGTTGCCCAAGGCGGGACAGTCCACCCAGCCACCTACTGACTATATCGAGATCGAGTTACGTGCAAATGGCGCAGCGAGTGTTGGTATACACGGCCAAAAATTCACTAAAGTGAGTAACCGCGTGCAACTCGGCGAGGCACTGGCCGATCTCAGTCGCAAGCATCCCGAGTTACCGCTGATGATTGCAGCGGATAAAGACATCAAGTACGACGAAGTTGTACAGACAATCACTCTGGCCCATAAATCCGGTATTGGTCGCGTAGGCCTTGCCACGCGTTGATTGCACCTTGAACGCTGCATCCGTCCCGTATCAAGTCCCCTCAGAGCCAGGCCGCTGGCGCGCGCTGGCGCTTGCGTCGCTGGTGCACATCGCGCTGCTAGCCTTTCTTTGGTTCGGTGTGTCTTGGCAGAACACCGTTCCTGTTGCTATCGAGGCCGAGATCTGGAGCCCGCAAGCCCGCGAGGCCGCGCCGCAGCCAGAGCCACTGCCGCCACCAGTCGCGCAGCCTGAGCCCGCACCGCCCAAACCCGCACCAATTCCCGAGCCAGTGGCGAATACGCCAGATCCTGATATCGCACTAGAAAAAAAACGTAAACAAGAACTCGAGAAAAAACTATCTGCAGAGCTCGAGAAAAACCGCTTGCTGGAAGCGAAGGAAATGAAACGACTCGCTCAGGAGCAGGAGAAAGAACGTCTGGCCGAACTCGAGAAGAAAAAGGCCGATGAAAAGCGAAAGAAGGACCTGGAGAAACAAGCCACTGACGAGATGCGAAATAGGCAGGAAGCCGCAGCCGATGCGCAGCTCGACAAAATTCGTCGCGAAAAAGAGTTGAAACGTCTGCAATCACTAGCAGGCGAATCAGGGGCGGGGGATGCTGAACGCTCCTCAGGGCCGAAGTTTGATGCCAGCTACGGCGCCAAAATTGCGGCTAGGATTAAACGCAACACTCGCTTCCTCGCCTCAGATGCGATCCCCGGCAACCCGACGGTCGAATATGAACTCGAACTTTTACCAGACGGTAGCGTGAAAAATATTAAAATATTGCATGAATCAGGCTACCCCGCGTTTGATGAAGCGGTCAAACGCGCCGTGTACTCGACTGCTCCTTTCGAGCGCGACCCTGCAACCGGCAAGATACCAACGTCGATTACAGTCCGACAGCGCCTGAAAGAAAATTAATGATGGCTTCATCCAAGAAAAGACTTTTCCTTAAATCCATCGGCGCCACCGGCCTGTTGAGTAGCCTGTGTCCGATCGGTACCGCGTTGGCTCAGCTTCGAGTCGAAATCGCTGGTGTTGGGGCTAATCAGATACCGATCGCCGTCGGTCAGTTCTGGGATGACCCCGCTGGCGAGAACCAGATCACCGCGATCGTTGCTGCCGATTTGCAGCGTAGTGGTTTGTTTCGCGTGATCCCATCGAATGATCTGATCCGCGAGACAGGTGCCATCGACGATAGTTTCTGGAAATCCAAAGGCGCTGATGCCTTGCTCGGTGGTAGCCTCAACCGTGCAGATGGTCGGATTGAAATTCGCTACCGATTGCACGATACGGCCAAGGGAGTCGCGCTGACTGCCTCGGGCCTGAAAGTCAACCCGCAATTCATACGCCTCGCCGCGCACCGGGTCGCGGATGATGTATTCGAGAAGCTGACGGGGATCCGCGGTCCGTTTGCCACCCGTATTGCGTATGTAGCCCGTACCGGCAATGAGTATCGTCTTGAAATTGCCGACTCGGATGGCGAGAACGCATTTGCTGCATTTCGTGATTCAGAGCCCATCATTTCACCGGCTTGGTCGCCGGATGGCAGCAAGATCGCCTACGTCTCATTTGGACCCAAAAAACCAGTGGTGTACGTGCAAGAGCTCGCGACCCGCCAGCGCGTTGCAGTCGCCAACTTCAAAGGCAGCAACTCCGCACCGGCTTGGTCGCCCGATGGTCGACGTTTGGCCATCGCACTTGCCCGCGATGGATTAACTCAGATTCACATGGTCAACGCTGACGGCACTGACTTGCGTCGTATCTTGACCAGTAATGCAATCGACACCGAGCCTTGCTTTGCCCCAGATGGCGAGGCGATTTATTTCACCAGTGACCGTAGTGGCTCCCCACAGATCTATCGCATGAGCCCGTCGGGCGGCGAGGTACGCCGCGTCACCTTCAACGGTGGATACAACATCAGCCCCGCGATATCGCCCGATGGCAAGATTTTGAGCTACATTTCGCGTCGCGATGGACGGTTTCAGGTCTATGTTCTCGAATTGGCAAACGGGCAGGAGTCACGTCTGTCGGATGGCCCGAGCGATGAATCACCGAGTTTTGCGCCGAACAGTCGCTACATCATGTATGCGAGCAAATCCGGGGGCCGCGCCAATTTGTCTGTAGTGGCTGTGGACGGTAGCGCGCGCTACACCCTGAACGCCAAGGCCTCGACGATTCGCGAACCGGCTTGGGGGCCGTTTACCAAGTAGTAAATCAAAGTTTTGCTTAACCAAAAAGGGAGAAAAAGCCATGAAAGGCGTAACAACACTCGTTAGCATCATTGCCTTTGCTTTGCTGGGGGCGTGTTCGACAGTTAAACTGAACGACAAAGCAGCGCCAGTTGAAGACCGCAACAGCTCGACAGCGCCAGCATCGGCAACTGGGTCAGGTACTGCGAATTCCGGTGGCGACACCAGCGCCACGAGCGCAGGCGCTGTCGATCCGCTGAATGACCCGTCCAATATTCTGTACAAGCGCAGCGTTTACTTTGACTACGACCAGTACACCGTCAAAGAGGAATACCGCGCTTTGGTTGAGGCACATGGCAAGTACCTGGCAGCTAATCCGGATCGCAAAGTTACCATCCAAGGTAATACCGACGAACGCGGTGGAAGCGAATATAACCTCGCACTCGGCCAGAAGCGTGCCGAGGCAGTACGTCGCGCAATGGCGTTAGCAGGTGCTCGCGACTCACAATTGGAAGCAGTCTCTTTCGGCAAAGAGAAGCCAAAAGCATCGGGTAGCGACGAAGCCGCATGGGCAGAAAATCGCCGCGCCGATATCGCTTATTGATCTGATCAATGAATCTCTCGTCGCAGACACTACGCGCCGCCGCCATGGCGGCGCTTTTCATTTTGATGCCGATCAGCGCGCACGCGCTGTTTGAGGATGTTGACGCGCGCCGCTCGCTGCTCGATCTGCGCAAGCAAGTCAATGAACTCTCGAGCCGTATTGATGCGAAGCTCGACACCATTCAAAAAGACGTCGATGCCAAGCTTCAACCATTCGGCTCACGCATCGATAGCAAAGCGGATACCAAGGCGCTGCTGAAGCTCAGTGAGGAAATTGACAAGCTACGGCAGGATCTCGCAGGCTTGCGTGGGCAACTTGAGGTGGTCTCCAACGACATCGCGAATACTCAGCGCCGCCAAAAAGATTTCTACACCGATCTTGACCAGCGCATTGGTGCGCTTGACCAGAAATACGCCGCTGTTGAGACCCGTCAGCAGGCGCTGGAAAACAAGCAATCGACTTTGGATAGCAAGCCTGCTACCCCAACCAAAGCGGGGGATTCGTCCACGGCAAACGCACCGCCGGATGCGGATGAGCGCTTGTCAGAGCAAAAAACCTATGATCTGGCACTCGGTCACTTTAAGTCGCAAAACTACCGAGCAGCAGCGCAAGGTTTTACCGACTTCCTGAAGCGTTTTCCGGATTCGAGCAACTTGGCGCAGGCTTATTTCTGGCTGGGCTCTAGCCACTATGCTCTGCAAGACTGCGTCAGTGCAATGCCGGCGTTTCAAACTGTCGTCACTCGCTTTACCAATAGTCAACGCGCCCCAGATGCCATGCTCAGCCTGGCCGAGTGTCAAAGGGACCTAAAAGATAAAGTAGCGGCTCGACAAACAATCAACAACCTGATTAAGCGCTTCCCCACCAGTCCGGCGGCAAAAACCGGGAAAGAGCTGTTGTCTGAGCTTAAATGAGGATTTGGCAGGCCCAGCCGTGCATGATTGCGTAATCATGCCCTTCACATGCAATAAGGGCATCGCGAACATATAAAAGCGATAAGACCCTGATTGACAAAAGTTTTTATGACTTAGTATAATTGCGGGCTTCGGGTC
>CAZLJL010000094.1:0-6678 GCA_964559785.1 uncultured Bifidobacterium sp. | reverse complement strand
TGCATGCTACGCAAGGGCTATCAATACATCGGCAAATGCTACGACAATGAAATTTCCCGCGCGCTTCCCGCTTGCGGCGCTCCTTGAATAACTTTAGTGATCGAGGCTATGTTTAATCGGGCGCAGACGTAGAGACCAGAGGCGGCTACGTATTATCAGCTCGATAGACAACACGCCCAAGTCGGTTGTATTTTTGATTAGGACTTGCCCAACAGTGGGCGTTCTAAATGAAGCAATTAAGATTGCGGCTCAGTAGATCAAGCCGCATGACGATCCGTCTGTTCTGGTGCCGCCTGCAGCTGCGCTAACAGCTTCGCCTCTTTTTCTTTGGCGTTACGCAGGTGACGCTCCTTCACATGCCCATAGCCGCGGATCTCTTCTGGTATGCGCGCGATCTCTGCAACCAAGGGCAAGGTTCTGGCATCCATCGAAGTGCATAGCGAGGTGATCGTGGCACAGTACTGCGCAATCAGCGCGCGCTCGGTCTTGCGTTCTTCGGTATGGCCAAATGGATCCAGCATGCTGCCACGCAGGAAGCGTAGCTTGGCCAGGAGGGGGAATACGCTACCGACCCAGCTACCATAAGGCTGCTTGATCAGATGACCTTTGTCATCGCGTTTGGAGAGTAATGGCGGCGCAAGGTGGTACTTGATCTCGTAGTCACCTTCAAACATTGTCGCGATGCGCGCTTTGAATGCAGGATCGCTATGCAGTCGTGCGACTTCGTACTCATCTTTGTACGCCATCAGCTTGAACAAATACCGCGCTACCGCTTCAGTCAGTTGCAAACTACTGCCTTCGCCGACTACACGTCGCTCATCTGCGCGGACACGCTCAACAAAACTGCGATAACGCTCTGCATAGCTGGCGTTTTGGTACTTCGTAAGAAATTCTGTGCGATGGGCAATCAACTCATCGAGCGATTGTTTACGCTTGAAGGCAATCACTTGCGCCGGCGATTGCGCATTCAAAGATTGCTCGAGTGCCGCGAGATCATGTGCGGCGAGTCGACCCCATGCAAATGATTGCTGGTTAAAGTCAACCGACACACCATTCAGCTTGATCGCTTGCATCAGCGCTGACTCGGGTAACGGTACCCAACCTCGCTGCCAGGCATAGCCGAGCATGAACATATTGGTCGCGATGGAGTCCCCCATTAGCGCGGTGGCAATCTTTCCTGCTTGTACCGCATCGACATGGCCCTCACCGCAGGCAGCGCGAATCGCGTCGACCGATGCCGCATCGGGATAAACCCAATCCGGGTTTTTAACGAACGCAGCGGTTGGCGCTAAGGTGGCGTTCACGAGGGCGTGGGTACGTCCTTCACTCATGCGCGCAAGGGCATCCTTACTGGCAGCGACCAGCACATCACAACCAATCAGCAAATCTGCCGCACCAGTACCGACACGCGTAGAAAAAATATGCGCATCTGAATCAGCCAAGCGCACATGCGACATGACGGGACCACCTTTTTGGGCCAGGCCACTCATATCAAGCACGGTGCAAGCCTTACCCGCCACATGCGCGGCCATGGCAAGTATCTGCCCGACGGTGACGACACCGGTACCACCGATGCCGGTGACCAGGACGCCATAGGGCTGCGCCAAACTTCCGAGCGCGGGTGCCGGCAAGGTTTTAGCGCGCTCGAGCGCACTGGGTTGGTTACTGTCTTTGCCCGCTGCTTTTTTCGGTTTTCTTAGCTGACCACCTTCGACCGTGACGAAGCTCGGGCAGAAGCCTTGCACGCACGAGAAGTCTTTATTGCAAGTGGATTGATTGATCTGCCGCTTGCGACCAAGCTCGGTCTCGAGTGGCTCGACGGACAAACAATTCGACTGCACGCTGCAATCACCACAACCTTCACACACGCTTTCGTTGATGACGGTGCGCTTGGCTGGATCCGGATAGGCGCCACGCTTGCGACGCCGACGTTTTTCAGAAGCACAGGTCTGGTCATAGATGATGGCCGATACCGCTTTTATGTCACGCAGCTCGCGCTGTACCGCGTCAAGCTCAGTACGGTGACGTATCGTGACACCGGCACCCCACTCGGTATCTGCGGCGTATTTGTCGGGCTCATCGGTTACCACGACAATCGGGTTGACACCTTCGGCAGCAATTTGACGCGAGATCATCGCTGGGTCGAGCGGGCCATCATGGGTCTGACCGCCGGTCATGGCGACCGCATCATTGAATAAAATTTTGTAGGTCATGCTGACCTTGGCGGCAACTGCAGCGCGTATCGCCAGCAAGCCGGAATGATAGTAAGTGCCATCGCCAATATTGGCGAACACATGTGACTCTTCCGTAAATGGTGACTCACCGATCCAGGTGACACCTTCAGCGCCCATATGGGTGGCGGTAGCCGTAGAGCGATCCATCCACAGCGCCATGTAATGACAACCAATACCGGCCAGCGCACGACTACCCTCGGGCACGCGAGTAGAGGTGTTGTGCGGGCAGCCCGAGCAGAAGTAGGGGATGCGATCTTTTTGCGCGTCGGGTTTCGTGACTTTGAGCGTGGCTTCTTTCGCTTCAATGAACGCCAGACGCTCGCGCACGCGTTGTTCAACCGGATGACCTGCAAAATACGTTGAGATGCGTGAGGCAATTGCACGCGCGACCAGCGTGGGGTTCAGCTCATAGGTTGCGGGCAGTAACCACTCGCCATGACCCGCGCGGCGCGAGTTGCTCCACTCACCGGAATCATCAAACTTGCCCACTACACGCGGCCGCACATCATCACGCCAGTTGTAGAGCTCTTCTTTCAGTTGGTACTCGAGTAGTTGGCGTTTTTCTTCGACGACCAGAATTTCTTCCAGACCGGTCGCAAACTCGCGCACACCGGAAGCCTCAAGCGGCCAGCTCATACCCACTTTGTACAGCCGAAGACCGATATCGCGCGCCACTTGTTCGTCGATGCCGAGATCATCCAAGGCCTGACGGGTATCGAGATACGCCTTGCCAGCACTGAGAATACCGAAACGTGGTTTGGGGCTATCCCAGATGATGCGGTTCAGTTGGTTGGCACGCGCATAGGCCAGCGCGGCATACCACTTGTAATTGACCAGACGGGATTCCTGATCCAGCACCGCATCCGGCCAGCGAATATTCAGCCCGCCTGCAGGCATGTCGAAATCGTCCGGCAACATGATCTGTACGCGATCGGGGTCGATGTCCACGGTCGCGCCAGACTCTACGACATCGGTCACGCATTTCATCGCCACCCACAAGCCGGTGTAGCGACTCATGGCCCAGCCGTGCAAGCCGTAATCCAGATATTCCTGCACTGTTGACGGGTACAGCACTGGTATGCCGCACGCTTTTAGAATGTGTTCGCTCTGATGCGCATTAGTAGACGACTTGGCAGCATGATCATCGCCAGCCAATACGAGCACGCCACCATGCTTGGCGCTGCCCGCGCCATTGGCATGCTTGAATACATCGCCGCTGCGATCGACGCCAGGGCCCTTGCCGTACCACATCGAGAACACACCGTCGTATTTCGCACCAGGAAACAGATTGACCTGCTGCGTGCCCCAGATGCTGGTAGCGGCCAGATCTTCATTCACGCCCGGCTGGAAGCGCACATGGTGCGCCTCAAGATATTTTTGCGCTTTGGCCGCGGTCTGGTCGACGCTGCCGAGTGGCGAGCCACGATAACCACTGATGAACCCCGCCGTATTCAAACCTGCCTTCAGGTCGCGTTGCCGCTGCAACATCGGCAGCCGTATCAGCGCCTGCGTACCGGTCAGGAATACCCGTCCACGCTCCAAGGTGTACTTGTCGTCGAGGGTAATCGCTTCCGGCTGCAAGGCGTGCAGGGATGCGAGTGGGGCATTCATCAGTCTCTCCTTGGGGGATCTCGGTGGATGGTGAGAAGTATGGCAGCGTGGCGCAGTTTCGTAAAACGCCCCGTCAAACTCGGTCGTTTGGTCCTTGGCTTTTGAATGAGCGCTTGCACTGGGATGACGCAGTCGGGGCTGAAATCCCTCCAATGGCGGTCACAGCACGAACCGAGATCGAGTGGATTGGCTGGCAGATCTGGAGCTTCCCCACTGGTCATAGGGCTTTAGGCTTCGGGCGTATTAATCACTGGCCCGACTGCAATGCCTGCGATACCGCCTGCACGCGCGCGGCATGAATCGCATCAGGAATTTTCTCTGATGCGCGCTCGGGCGAATTGCGCGTCACCTCGGCGGCAATCTCACCGGCGTTCACTGACTGCGCTATCGACAAAGCATTGCGTAGCAAGCGCTTTTGCGGAAAGTCGGCAGCAGGGTCCTGTGCATCAAAGCACTCGCAAACATCCAGCAGCGCCATGAACCGTGCTGGCTTGCGAAAAGCATCACAACGCTCAAGTAGCTTAACCATATCTGCTGCCGGCATAGTGCTAGCGCGGGCGACAGCCGCATATTCACGCGCCACGATGATGGCCAAGTCACGCACCTCGTGCGGCAACCTGAGTCGCTTGCAGAGTTGCTCAACAATGGCGACACCGCGCGCGTCGGCGGCCAGCGCTTGCGGTAACGCTGCCAAGTTGATGGCAGCGAGACCCAGATGCGGCATCAACACAGCAAAGCGCGTGGCCAGTGGCAGGTTATCTGCCGCCGCGACATCCAGCACGCGTAGGGCGTGCATAAAGCAATCTGCATCTTTACCGTGGTGTGGTTCGGATGTCTCCGTCAACGGCTCTGGTAAGGGGACGCCCACGAGCCCCTGTAATTCGGGCAGGATGCGCGCCAGCGCACCGCAATCCTGCAGCACCGAGAACATACGCGATGGCTTGGCCTCGGCCAGCCCACGCGAGATTTCTTGCCAGACGCGTTCAGCAACCAGCGCATCGACTTCGCCAGCGTCGACCATCTGACGCATCAGCGCCACGGTTTCTGGTGCAACGGAAAAATCAATAAAGCGTGCAGCGAAGCGGGCGACCCGCAATATGCGTACCGGATCTTCGACAAATGCAGGCGACACATGACGAAATACACGCGCCTGGATATCTGCGCGACCACCATACGGATCAATCAGTGTGCCGTCTTCATCCTGGGCGATGGCGTTGATGGTGAGGTCACGCCGTTGTAAATCTTGCTCAAGCGTGACATCAGACGTCGCGTGAAATGCAAAGCCCGCATAACCGGGCGCGGTTTTACGCTCGGTACGTGCCAGCGCGTATTCTTCATGGGTCTGCGGATGCAAAAAAACCGGGAAGTCCTTACCCACTGCAACAAAGCCAAGAGCCTGCATCTGTTCAGGCGTAGCGCCCACCACCACATAATCGCGATCCTTGACTGGTAGACCGAGCAGCGCGTCGCGTACCGCGCCACCGACCACGTACGTCTTGAAACCGGTCATGTACTTGGGTGCAGATACTCAGGCGCGATCGCCTCGAGGGGCGTGGGTTGCCAATGCGGCGGCAGTGGGTACTGTCCGCTGGCGATATTGTCTTGCTTCATCGAGTCGAGGTTGTCGCGACTCATCAGCGTGGGGCCCGGCAAGATTTCAAGCATGAAGGCCTGCACACGGGCTATCCAGTCGGGCAAGCCGATGACAGGGCGAGCATGTCCGCTGTACTCACCTGCTAGTCGAACTAATTCACGCAAACTATATTGCCGTGGGCCGACCAGCTCATACACCCGACCGATGCTGCTGGGATCATCGAGGGCATCCACAAAGGCTTGTGCGACATCACCCACATAAACCGGCTGAAACTTTGCATCCGCACCACCCACCGCCATCAGCGGCGCTAACGACTGTAGCTTGGCAAATAAATTCAAAAAACTGTCTTCTGCCCCAAACACCACCGAGGGACGAAACGAGGTGACTTGCAAGTCTTTGGCATCGAGCAAAATTCGCTCGCCCGCTGCTTTTGAGCGCGAGTACATCGATGGTCCATCGATCGCTGCACCAAGCGCTGACATGTGCAACACGCGCTTGACCCCGTGCCGTGCACATACCTGCGCCAGCAAGCGCGGCAAAGCGACATGCGCGTGCTCGAATGCAGGACCCCATGGCCGCGCCGGGCGTGAGTGCAATACACCGAGCAAATTGATCACGCAGTCAACGCGCGGCAGTAGTCTGTCTAAAACTGCAGGATCAAAAATATCGGCAACCATCACTTGTACGGTCGGCAAGACCTGCAAGTGCCGCGCGCGGTTGTAGCGCCGCGTCGGCACAATCACATGACGACCTGATGCCGCCAGGCGTGCCGCAATATGGGTGCCAATAAAACCGCTACCGCCGAGCAGAAGTATGGAGGGGTGTCGCATAGGTGGCCTCAGGGTAAATCGCCGAGTTCGATCAGGTTGGCATCGCGTGGTGACACCGTACCAAGACGCGTTTTTAGTGAGGGCGCGTGACTACCAAAATGCAATGAGTACCAAGTCGCATTGGCGAGTACGTTTTTGACGTAGCCACGCGTCTCGGAGAAAGGAATGCTTTCAGCGAAAATAGCACCTTCCACGGGTTTTTCCAGCAGAGCACGCCACTGCCGCGGCCGCCCTGGACCAGCGTTGTAAGCAGCGGTCGCCAATGTCTGCGAACCACCCAAGGTGGACAGCACCATGTTTAGGTACTGTGTGCCGAGCGTGATATTGGTACGGGTGTCATTCAGCCCCGAGAGGGAGAAGCCGCTCATGCCGATTTTCTTGGCGACATAGGTGGCGGTGCGCGGCATGA
>CAZLJL010000093.1:0-6737 GCA_964559785.1 uncultured Bifidobacterium sp. | reverse complement strand
TTGCGGATTGATATAAGGCCGGGAGATCGGCTTGTTTGGCGAATCCGTTAAACACTACATCGACATTGGCTGCATGCGCCTGCGCTCGCAAGCGTAAGGATTTTTCCAAACTACCAGAGCCGACGATTAGTAAGCGAGTTTTTCGCATTAACAGTGAAGCACAGCGCGCCGCCACCTCGATGGCGAACGCGGGCCGCTTGCCGTGTTCGAGCCGTCCACAAAAGATAAAGTCGAATTCCTTCGCCTGTGCTTTATCTTCAGCAGCGCGGAAGCTATCGTTATCAATGCACAAGCATGAGCGGTAGCACGCGGCACGCGGTACGCCATACTGCTGATATAACGCGAAACCACCATTGCTGGCTGCGATCACCGAGCGTGCTCGGCGATATACCACGCGTCGCAAACCGACATGTACCCGGCTTAGGCTACGCTCGGACTGCAAAGTGCCATCGGTCATCGGTACATAGACGCGACGAGTTAGCGCGCACCAGCTCATCGCATACAGATGGGTAGGATTGAATCCATTACCGATCACTACATCCGGTGAGAAACGGCTCAGGGCAAGATAGACCTCGGGATTGTTGTGGATGTAACGTCCATTGACCGTGGTGATGCGCTCGCGCAAATAGGTTGCATCGAATTTCATCGGGGGCAAATCCCAAAAGCGATTTGGCTCACGTCGACAACAAAAAATAACTTTGAGCTGTACATCTGGCGAGGCAGCCACACGGTTAAGAATCGGAATCCGATACGGAGGCGGTTCATTGAGCACCAGCGCAAGTTTAGGCATCGATGGTTTCGGCAGTCAGCGAAGTGGGTAGGGGAGCGAGCGCCTGATGGTAGATGCTCAGCAGGGTGGCGTAGTTGCGCTCGGGCGTATAGCGCGCCAGATAGGTCTGATATGCCTCCATCCCCATTCGCCGCATCTGCATCGGGTTAGCGAATGCATAATCCATCGCTTCGGCAAGCGCCTTGGCATCACCCGGTGGCACCAGCAGACCATTCCGCCCATGTTCGACGATTTCGCGCAAGCCACCGTGTCGACTCGCGATGACCGGCGTGCCGCATGCGAATGCTTCAATCGCAGCCAAGCCAAAGCTCTCGATGCCGGTGCTCGGCATCACGAGAAACGCAGCGCCAGCGATACGCGCTCGCAGTGCTTCGCCCCGTTCGAAGCCGACGTAATCCAGTTGCTTGCTTTGCTCGACCACGCCCTGCAGCGGACCGCTGCCACACACGGTGATTCGTGTGCTTGGTCTTTGTTGAAGGGCTTGCACCAAGGTTAGTACACCTTTTTCAGGTGCGAGTCGGCCAATGAACAAGCCACCAGAACGTGCATGATCGCCGGGCGCACCGGCGGCCTCAACAAAGTTTGGTTTGATGCAAAGCTTTTCAGCGGGTAGTCCGCCGCGAATAAAAATCTCGCGGCACATCTGGTTCAGTACGATGAAACGATGCACACGCGATCGCCATGTACCGAGTGCGCGATGCGCTGATAGCACACCCGTACTGACCGCAGTCTGTGCCAGCGAGCCGCGGTAGCATCGATGTAGCACCGCACGCCAAGGCCAGCGACCAACGCAGTCGTCGCAGTAACGGCCATTCCGCATCAGCATGGCTTGTGGGCAGAGCAGACGGAAGTTATGCAAGGTTTGGACGACCGGCACACCCCATCGATCGGCCACGCCATACAGCGAGGGCGAGATCAATGGGAAGGTATTGTGGACATGCATCAGGTGGGGCCGAAAACTGCTTAGCAAGCGCCCGACTTCGTCGATGGTCCGCTTTGACCATACGCTATCGACTGCTGCCTTCCAACGCGGCAGGGCGTCAAGCTCAGCGTTATCGCGGCGGTAGAGCATGACGTCGTGCCCATACCGTCGAAGCAAGCTGATCTCGGCCTCGACCACCGTATCCTCGCCACCCCGATACAGGTAGGCGTTATGTGCCACCAGAATTCTCATGGGGGCCGATACTAGGTGCGTAATGGGCGGCGTGGGGTGCGCCTGCGCAAGCGACTCCGTTATGATCGAGGTCGTCTAACAAGGAGATGACTACATGCAGTCAATTGATCTCTCTGGCAAGCGTGTGCTATTGACGCAGGCATCGGATTTCATGGGGCCGGCGCTGGCGGAGGTTTTCCGCGAGTGTGGCGCTGACTTGATTTCAGCGGATGGCCTTGTTGCCGATCCCGACTATCCGCAGCGGCTGTTGGCCGAGTCCGGCGCTATCGATGTGCTGCTACTAAATCTGGGTATTCCAGCGCCCACCACAGCGGCGCCCGAAGTGATGGATGATGAGTGGCGCCATGCGTTTTCTGCGATGGTGGATCCGCTGCCACGTTTTGCCCGTGCCGTATTGCCGCAGATGTTGGCGCGCGGTAGCGGGAAAATCCTGCTGATTGGGAGTGCATCTGCCTTGCGCGGAATGCGGCGCGCTTCAAGCTATAGCGCGGCCCGTGGCGCGCAACTGGCCTGGGTCCAAGCAGTCGGTACCGAATTGGCCAGCAAAGGTATTCAGGTCAATGCGATCGCTCAGAACTTCGTTGAAAACCCGACGTATTTTCCGCCCGAGGTGCAAGCCAATCCAGCGTTCCAAGAAAGACTCAAACGCGAAGTGCCGCTCGGTCGTCTTGTGAGCGCACGCGAGGATGCGATGTTCTGTGCCTACTTGGCCAGCCAGCATGCGGATTGCTTTGTGGGCCAGGTTTTCCCGGTCTGTGGTGGCTGGGTTGGCCGATGACGAAACCATCTTTAAGCCGCATAATTTGTATTATGTAAAACGAAGGATCGGGTTAAAAAGTGCCGTGCCGCTAGCAATATCCCTGTGTCTTCGCACTACCCAGCCTTAGCACTACCCAGCCTTAGCACCTATAGGGTCGGTTTGCCTACGGCGAGGTTCAACCGTTTCCGGTATCACGCTTATTTTCTGAGCCGACTTTCCCTGATCGGCTGCTCGACAATCAATCCTGCGACCATCGACAATTCCGATGCAATCAGGTTGATCACATCGTCAGACGTAATCATCCCGAACAGTCCACCAGCACGATTGACCACCGGAAGCCGCCGAATTTTCTTGCCGCGCATGACGCCCAATGCCTCGTTCAGGCTGGCGTCTTCCTGCACCGTGGTGACCGGCGAACTCATCAGCTCGGCCGCCGAGAACATCTTGGGGTCGACGTCCAATGCCAAGGTCTCGACCAAGATATCGCGGTCCGTGACGATGCCGATCGGTATGCGGGCCCCATCCAACTGATTGTCGACCACCACGACATCGCCGACATGGTGGCGCCGCATCAGTGCCGCGACCTCGGCGATTGGGGCGTCGGGTTCACAGCACACGACATTCAAATTCGCGTAGTCTCTTACCAGCATGGATCTGATCTCCAGAGATTGACATCGTCTTGGCACAAGCAGACCATGCCATTAAAGGGGGACACTATGTCATCGGAATTCAGTTTGGAACGTATTGCCCGGCTCGTCTCTGATCTTGAGCAGGAGCTTCAGGCCGCGCCGCTCGGCTCGGCCAAACTCGATGCGCTGCGCGAGGAAATTGCGGTGCTCAAGCGCATGCTCCAAGAACCTGAAGGCGCATCTGGGGATTTAGACGCCCAGCTACATGGGATTCGCAGCAAGCTCAACGAGGTGCTGGCCAGCGTCGAGGGCGAGGCGCTGAAGGACACCCCCTACCTCGTTGAATTGGGTCGGATACTTGGGCTGGTCTAGTGACAAGACCACTTCACGATGCGTGCAGCCCAAGTACCCAACGCCGGTGATACAAACTACTGATTATTGCTACTGACGGCATTCGGGTTATTACCGCTGGTACTGCCGATGCTCGCACCGCGAGTGCTTGTCGTGGTGGTACTGCTATTGGTTGTAGTGGAAACGCTGGTGGTACCGGAGATTACGTTGCTATCGGACCCAGGTCGCTCGTTATCGAATGACTGAATCAGCTTGGCTGCAAATGCGGGGAATACACGGGCACACGCTTCCTTGATTGAGGCAAAGAGCAAGGTGGGAATCGCCAATGCCGAATCCGCGTCGTCGCCCTTCGCAGTCCGAAGCACCATGCGGGTCAATATCAGATCATAGGCCAAGCGCTCCCTCCCTTCCCTGCCCGCGCCGACAGCGCTTAGCTTCCTATCCATGGCTTTCCAAAGATAGAGTAACTCTGGCGAGATTATGCTGGCGGGCGAAAAACGCGTATTCAAACCAAACACAAAGTTGGCGAATGCAAGCGCGCGATCATCCATGTTCTTTTTGTAGCGTTCTTTGACCGCCGGGTCTGATTCCTCCCTTTTCACCATATCAGCGATGGTGAGCTTGTCATTGCTGTAGTCATTCATCACGGATTGGCGAGTAGCAAGTAAAGTTTTGCCAGCCGTACTCGAGCGGAAAGCTCCGCTGTACAGTAAATTAATCAGCGCCGAGTGGGAAATTATCGATTGGGTGAAAGATTTCGGCAGCCGCGCACGAAGCTCTGGTGAAAGATTGTCCAAGGGGATTTTGAGGTCTTGGCGCAGCAATGCTTTCACATCCGAGACTCGCATTGAGTTCGCTTGACTTTTTTCACCACTTCCGAGCATGGCATTGATACAGTGGCCGGCTATTTCATCGGCGAATGCTAGTAAAGCTTTGTCGAGTTTCCGGGGCGATGGTATCGGTTGTATGTCTGGATGACGATCTTTTCCGGGTGATTTGATTGATTGACGAACCGATGACGGCTGATACTCGGCCGACGGCCGGGGGGATTTACGTGGCGTGGAGGGTGCTGACGCGCTCCCCTGCGCAGTGTCTATGATGTGAACCCTCGAGGTGTTATCCGGCGAGATGATCTTGTGCTGATCAATAGTCCCATTTTTCGCTGGAGAAAATTGCGAATTGCTGACTGGCGAGACGGATTTTAAATTGAGTAACGGAACTGTTGCGAGCGACAAGTGTAAGGGGGATATCAGTTGCGACGGTGATGATTCACTGCGTGTGCGGGTCTTTAATTTAGGCGGAGATGACGGCATCACCCGTGTGTCTGCAAGCGGTAAGACCGGATTTGGTGTGAACACTGACGTTGGGTGAGTGTTCGCAGTTGTAACATCAGTCAGGGTAGTCGTCGTTGTAGTTGTAGTTGTAGTTGTAGTTGTAGTTGTCGTCGTTGCTGAGCTAGCTGTTGCGGTCGTAATCATTGTATCGTTTGAAGGTGCTAAGCCTGTGGTAGCCGTTGTGGGTACCGATGTCGCTGGAACTGACAAAGTTGATGATGACGATGCTTGCGATATATTCGGCTGTGGATTAACTGGCAGCAGAATTTGTGTCAAAGTTCGAGTCGAACGAGGAATGGTTCGAGTCGGCGGAATAAATACTTTCGCTCGCTGACCGGCTGTAGCTTTGCTCGAATGTAAGCTCGTATGCTCCCCGCCCTGATCGGCATTCCCATCGCATTTCGACGCAATATCGCCTTGCTGATTTATGGCTGAAAGATTTTCCTGAATTACGGCTTTATTCACATCCGATTGGGTTGTGAAGGATCTTGGCAAACTCATTAATTACTCCCTGTACTTAGATGTAAAAAGTTTAGCAATCAAATACTTTACTGTGATTTGTTTGTCGTATCTTCTGCCTGCTGTACTTTGAGCGCAGGTGAGCTTCTAGAAAGAGTCGTCGCAGTCTGAGAATTTTTGAAAACTGCAAACCAATTTTTCCATAGCGGCTCAATCGACTGACGTAACGAGTCGGCAAACCATATCGGGTAGACCGAAGTTGCGGCATCACCCGACCCAATACACAGCGGATAGATCAGCCGAGTAACGATCAGATCAAATCCTAGCGCTGAGCGGAGGTCATCAAGCACATCTTCCGATAAATTCAATGATCCTTGCCCCCAATTTTTGAGTTTTTTATCGAACTCTTCCCAGATTGTGATTATTTCGGTTGGAAGGCCTGAATCGCTTAGTACCTTACCGAAAATATCATTAGCTATTGCATCGGTAATAGGCTTGAATTCTGATATTTGTACCTGCTTTATTTGTTGCCGGTTCGGTAGTTCTAACAGCGCTGGAATGGTCAATACAGGGCCTGCTTTTTTTAGCGCCTCGCTACGTTTTTTAATAATCTCTTTTCCTGCATGGCTGTTTTCCAGAGAATTAAGTACTGTTAATTTAAGCAATTCGGCGTGACTTATATGTGTAGGATTGATTCCTACTGATCCCGTATTGATTTTTCCGCGCAAGGCTTCTGGAATATTCTCTAAAGGGACTAAAAACCGATTGCGCCCCAGCTCAATGATTGCCTTAGCTGGCTGAAGTTTCAGACCGAATTTTTCTCCGTCTTTGTGGTAAGCGGCGCGCTCCACGCAGCCTAGTAGTAGATCCGGAAAAGCCTTTATCAGTGCATTTTTTTCCTTTACTGTAAAGATGTCGACTTTGCCACTCTCGCTCGGCGGCGTGATATCAGCGGTCTTGGATCGCTGGTTTCGCTTGAGTCGAACAGAGGTTGGGGATCGACGGGGAGAAGCCTCAGAATTGAAGGTATCTTTTGATGTAGGCGATGCAGTTGATGTAGGCGATGCAGTTGATGTAGTCGACGCAGTGGATGTGGTTGATGCCGTTGATTTGGTTGATGCAGTTGATTTGGTTGATGCAGTTGATTTGGTTGATGCCGTTGATTTGGTTGATGCAGTTGATGTGGTTGATGCAGTGGATGTGGTTGATGCAGTGGATGTGGTTGATGCAGTTGATGATG
>CAZLJL010000092.1:0-6739 GCA_964559785.1 uncultured Bifidobacterium sp. | reverse complement strand
GCTCCCCCCCGTGTGCATAAATTTGAGCCCGCCGAAAGCCTGCTCGGACTCCCCTCCAGCGAACTCGCCCCGAGCGATAGCTTTAGTCAGCGCGAGTTATTGAGTCTGGCGGAGAAGGCGTTTGGTGACTTACCCAATGAGATGAGCGAAGTCCTTGGGCTCGTCGCAGTGGATGAAATTTCCTACCAGGATGCGGCCGACATACTGCACATTCCACTAGGCACGGTGCGGAGCCGGGTCTCGAGAGCACGCGCGGTACTTCGGGCACAGTTCGAGCAGGCAGGCGTCAAGCTGCAATTCTGATTTTTTGCTTCGGTACCGGTCACACTGACCGCAAGGTCACGGATACGATTGTCTCTTCACGCCGCCGCTGAGCATCTTTACTCAGCGACGACTGGCTACTTGTTGGCGCACTCGCGCTTCGGTTTGCAGCCGCGGCCGCGGCCTCTGCTTGCGACTCGATATCGTTGACTGAACCCTCCTCGTCCGCGGCGCGCGAAGTGTTGGACTTGGTTCTGTCCCTACGGTGGTCTGCCACCCGACCTTTGAATGGGATAGCATCCTCCGCTTGGCTGGTGATCAGAGTGTTCTGTATGGTTATCGTACGCGCGGGGTCAGCCACATAATTCAACTGCATTCTTATATCTGCCATCAGCGCCACGATTTGCTCTGGGGGCTTGGTAGTCATACTGCTCCCCTCAAAAAACCCCTCTAAAAAATCTAGATAGCCGAGCACCCCATCATGCTCATCATCGCTAATCTCTGTGGAGGCACGCTCGCGTAAGGCATGGGATAGGCGATCCAATGCAGACTGCACGCGCTCTCGGGTCAACCTACCCGACGATCTTTGTGTACCCTCGATCAGGCTATCCAGCAGATTACCTGGTGAATTGTCATAGGGGCGAATTCTCTCGTCTTGCTCAACGCCTACTTGGTGAGCGCCTGCCGTATCAGGTGAAACCTTCGGCAGCACGGAAGTTGCTAGTGTGCGGGCTGCCAGTGCCTGCTTGGCTTCATTCGGTGCCTTAACGCTTTCGGCAATTTCCTCATCCTCGGAAAGAAGCGTTTTGGGAGTTGGCTCGGCCTGAGCTGCACTATGTCTGAGTGATTGCCACGCATCTGACGCCGCATTTGCTGAACGCGCCGTGCCTACTTGTTGATTAGGCATTTCAGTATCACCGACCAACTGCTTGAAGCGCTTATTCAACCGCTCACGCTCGACGAAATTCAATGCATCGACTCGCCGTCGGCTGTCCCTGCGAACTTTTTCCGCATCATTATCGATCTCGTCAGCGATCGCTTTTCCAGCGCCGATACCGAAGGCGTTGATGATGGTCATGGTGTCTCCCGACTGTCGTGAACAGCTTGCTCGGATACCGGCTTTGTGTATCCCTCAAATTCCATAGGTAGCTTTTCTCGAGCGTAGTAGTTGACCAACTCGATTGCGCTATCCACAGGGCCTGAATCGGAATCGATCAAAGAAAAGAAAATACGATCGTGGTCGGGGGGATACGCCCGGATATTCATTCTGACAAAGCCAATGCGCTCCAGCGCGCGAATTGAGCGATGGTTATCCTTGTAGGCCGAGGTCAGCATGACTGGCACGCCGATTTTGGCAGCATAGGTACACACAAGTCGCCCGGCTGCAGTGGCAAAGCCGGATCCTTGGAAATCGACGCCAGTCCAAAAGCAAAAAAAGGCAGCATGTGCCGATACCGAGAGATTAATGAAGCCAACAAAACCATCATCGGCGTGCATCACCGCGAAATTAACGCGCCCTTCCTCATCTTGCTGGGAACGAATCCAGTGACGGACCTCGTCCGGTGATGTCAAGGCTGGCAGACCGGTCATGACAGCAATTTGCGGGTCGCGATATTGACGACAGTAGGCCTCGGCGTGACTATCGTCCAAGGGCTCAAGAATGATCGGCAAGGACTCATGGCGCAAATCGACCAACCATAGATGATCGCGAGCGGCGAGTCGATGCGAGAGGCGGCGATCAATCTCTAGCGCCAGTTCACTCGCTGGGTCTAGGGTCAGCGCCCGCTCAACGAGTGATTTTGCCTCGTGTAGCTGGCCCGTCCTGGCCTCGCACCAGGCGACATTAGCGAGGTCCTCCGCATTCTCGCCAACAGTCTGCAAACCTACGCTAAGAATCTTGCGTGCCAGCCCCCAAAGATTGCAATACATAGCAACGGTTGCGATCCGTCGGTGCAAAGATTGATCCGCCGGATACATCCGATGGTTTTGCCAGACCTGTAGTAATGCAATGCGCCAGGCATCACGATCGATTTCTGCATTTTTTCTGAGCGCCTGTACGATTTGCGCGTCCGCCACCGCAAACACACGGGGATCGTGACGCGACATTTGAAGTAAGTTCAAACGTGTCTCCAGGCTGACCGAGGTACCCAGGCTTTTGCACGCTTCAATCAAATGATGGCTTGACGAAAACAATGCCGTATCGACACAACGTGTGATTGACTGCAGACGCTCTTTGCTAGCAGAAGGGCTAATGAGTATTAGCTGAAGATTTATTGAAGTCGAAATCGCCACATCAACAACTTCAGCGCCATTGGCGCGCATCCACTCCGCAATCAGTTGAAAATTGACGGGTAGCTTTCGAGACTTGCGGTAACTATCAATCACTTGGGCGAATGAGTTCAGCCTCAGACGCTTTTCACGCGAATGTCCATCACCAACAGAAATAATGAACGCGTTTCTACCGGACAGCTCAAGGGTTTTGCGAAGCACATCAATCGCAATGGCGGAAAAAGCGACTGGCGAGCTATTCAACTCTCGCAAGTAGTGATCGACGAGCGGTGTAAGCCGCTCACCCCAAGCCAAGGGATCTGCGTCCGACCAGAGTTGCTGCTCAAGCGACTTCTGCTCACTCGCTTCGATCAGCGCAGTATTAGCCCGTAATAGCTTGCCGTAATGTACGGCATAAAGTTCTTGCGGCAACTGTGACCAAGCATCTTGCGCTAACAACACAACGGCATTACCAGGTCGATAGGCTTCATCATCGCCAATTAAATAAGGCTGACTCGCAGGATCGGTGATGTTCCAATGTAGCTTGCAGACGATACCGGGAGGCTCCGACCATGTGCGCATCACAGGCGGATGGATATCCACCAAGGGCACGACGGGGAGATATCGGAAACGAAGCTGCGGCATACCCTTGGTACGGCGTACGATAGCTGCGCATAACATGCTGCCACTAGCGCCGTCGCCGGGACACAGATCGATTATGTCAAGGTCACATGCGGTATTCAACTCACCGGAGCGGATCAGCTCTCGCCAATGACGCACAATCAGCGCCGCAAATTGGTCCGCGATGGCGGGACCAAAAATACCCGGATATAACGTTGATGATGTTCGACCTGCAGCGTCCGCAACGGCAGGGGGTGACGGCTGGACCTCATGGGTAGGTTCGGTTTTCTGAGCCATAGCTTTTGTGGGCACAAGGGTCACTGCGCTGCGATCTCTTCGCTGACACCTGCCGAGAGAATTTTGGGTGTAATGAGAAACAACCGCTCTCGCTTCTCGATCTTGGTTGACTTCTTTTTGAAAAATGCACCGAGTGCAGGCAAGTCACTAAGTCCGGGGACCTTGTCGGTGGCGCGTATATCCGACTCCGCATTAAATCCACCAATCAGAAGACTTTCGCGCACATTCATCACCGCCTGGGTACCAATCGTGCTTCGCCGGACACGGGGCAAGGTCTGGCTGCTCGTGTCCTGTATCGCGCCATCCTCGATATCAACCACCAAATGGACAGCTTGGCCATTCGCTGTATCGATAATATGGGGCGTAACCTTCAGCGTTGTGCCGACTGAAATCGGCACCACCGTCGCTACCCGCTCGCCAATTGATTGAACATACAGGGTCTCGGATAAATCAATCAGTGCGCCAAGGTTGTCTACCGTAAGCACAGAGGGACGGGACACTATGCGAGCGCTACCTTTTCCCTCCAGTGCGCGCACACGAGCCATGAGAAAGTTACCCGCATTCGGAATTACCGTCGTAGGGTTAACATCACGCCCGTAGATGATGGTGCCGGTAATGTTGTCGGGTGTCGTAGCGGGCCTGCCAAATCCACCCGCGACGGAACCTGCGCGTGCGCCCCAATCAATGCCAAGATCAGCCACATTGCTCGAGTTGACGTCGACAATCACGGCCTCGATCTCAATCAGCTTGGTCGGCACGTCCAGCAGTTTGATCAATTCCTCATACGCTGGCATATGGGGTGGAATGTCCTTGATGATCAGGGCATTTAAACGTGAATCTGCCTGAATCACGGGGCGCAGCGGTTGGTTTTGTGGGCGTGGGCCAGACTGCTGGCCTGAGGCGGAAGACGGATTCGTGCCGGGCCCGCCACGACCATCATCGACGACAGGTGCAGGGGCGATTTCCCGCATCGGCGCGGCGATGGCCGCTAGCTGCGGCAGATTGGTCAGATTAGTGCCCCCAGTGCCCCCCTGCCCGGTCACTAGATTACGCAGAATAGTTGCAACCCCTGCAGTCGTGATTTGCTGGTCACGGTAGGAGATCACACGGTCATTCACTTGCGCATGCTTCAAACGAAAAACCCGAATTTGCTGCGCCGGCTGGGGGAGCGGAAGTGTCGCAACTGCCCAGGCCACCAAGTCGACGTAGGCGGGCGGGCCGGACACCATGGCAACACCCCGATCCGGTAATTCGCCCCAGCCGAATTTGGCCTCAACAACACCCAAATCGATCAAAGCCTTGCGAAACTCCTGCAAACTGATGCCCTGTGGTGACACTGACCGCGTCGAGCTCTCAAAATTTCTGCATACGTAGAGCATTCCGCTGTAGTAAAACCATTGAAGTCCATAGCTGGCACTGAGTTGATTCAAAAATTCTGTGGGAGTGGCTGTATAGAACTTGCCGGTCACCTTCTCCTTGTGCGCAATCACTGCATCAGACAGTGATAACTGCAGACCGAAAGAACGTGCGAAAGAACCCAATACGTCTACTAGCTCCTGCCGATCTGCAAGGTGGGTGAATTTCGCATCAGGCCAAGGCGGAGGCGCCGCAGAAGCAGGCATGACGAGTGAAACGAATACCACCAGAGAGAAAAATACTAAGCGGCAGTGTCGATAAAATCGCATCTTGGCCAAAGCTCAGATAATCTTGAAAATTCTGCGCCAATCCGACAGCGCATTGATATAGGACTCGAGTGCAGACTCGGTTTCATCGACGCTAGCGTCGGACGGTATTCGTTGTTGTATGACGATTGATAATTCATCATCGGATAAGGTCGGAATATCCGAAGACTCCAACATCCTTACCCACGAAGCCAATAGGCATTCGCGAACCACATCCTCTGCTTGATACGGATCAGAAGGCAGGTCAATGATCCGACTTTCTAGCACCAGATCACCATGCGGGGCTGGACGACAGAAAACCCGAAAGCGCCTATCAAAAAAAAGTACGATCGCACCATCGACGCGCTCAACCGGCTGCTGCTTACGATGTCTTGCGAGGTAGCCGGCCAGACCATTGTGAACGTAGTTAAGCAATAGAGCCTCCCGCTGATGAACGGCCGGCGTAGCGCCTTAGGGCAATCAAAAACTCGGCAATCGGCTCTATCAACTCAGAAGGAATGTACTGGTCAACTCTGGCCAATTCCGTCAGCGAGCGGGCTAACTCGATGTTTTGCATGACCGGAATCCCACATGAGCGTGCCATTCGCACCATTTGATGCGCGACTTCGTCTTTCCCTTTCGCAACCACGACGGGTAGAGGCGTAACCGCCTCGTCATAAAACAAGGCGACGGCGAGGTGGGTGGGATTAGTGACGACTGCGTTTGACTTCCGGGTCTTCATCACCATTTCACCCATTGCAATCTCTTTCGCCAAACCTTTACGATGACCTTTCATATGGGGGTCACCTTCCAATTGCTTGTACTCCTGCTTGATCTCATCCATCGACATCATCAGTTGCTTACGATGGTTGTAACGTTGGAATACAAGGTCTGCGAGTGCGATCGCAAAAAAAGCAATAAACGAGTAAATGATTAGCGTCTTGAGCATGCCGCCCAATGCCACGCCAAAAGCACCCAGACCATTGGCGGGGAGCAGAATCAAACTTTGCAATGAATCGGACAGAACCATCCAAATGAGAACTGATAGGAAGCACACCTTTAAAATCGATTTACAGAACTCAACAAAATTCTTCATCGAGAACATCTGCTTCAAATTACCCACTGGATTCAGGCGATCACCCTTCGGAATCAATGCCTTGAAGGCCAACAAGACACCGGTTTGAATCATTTCACCAAAGATCGCAATAACGACAACTAACAAAAGAAAGGGTAATAAAATAACAACGCCTGCGCGTATTAGCTGGTTGATCTCAATCCTGATCGCATCTCTGAATTCCAAACCGTACAGTTGAGCCGGAAGCTCCATGATCTCAATAAAGGATTGAATCAAGCCCTCAGCATCGAGCAACATGTAACCGAACAGCACCCCCACAAGTAACGCCTGAGTAAAGTCCTTGCTCTTGGCGACTTGGCCCTCTTCCCGAGCCTTCCTGATCTTGTGCTCGGTGGGCTGTTCTGTCTTTTCAGAGCTCATCGATCAACTCCTGAAAAAATCGCCTTAATTAGCGTACTAACGCCCTCGGGAAACCCCGCTATTTCCGACGAGATATAGCCAAGCAGCGTTGTTGCATAGACCGCAAACACATACATGGCAATTGCACTTTTAATTG
>CAZLJL010000091.1:0-6797 GCA_964559785.1 uncultured Bifidobacterium sp. | reverse complement strand
CCAGCCCAAGGGGTTCGCCAAGATCAACGTGGTCTTTGACCTCGAAATCAAATTGGCGTGGTGTGCCGACCTTCCGTACCTCGATATTGCCGGTTTCATCATGACCGACCGGCACCGATTCATGCGGGATATTGGGTATCAACAGCACGAAGGCAGAGATTCGCTCTTGCAAGGCCTCGAGACGTTCGGCAGAGGCTTTGAGTTCGTCGCCGATACCACCCACCTGCGCCATGATGGCGCTGGCATCTTCGCCCTTGCCTTTCAGAATACCAATCTGCTTGGAGAGACTATTACGCTGGGCTTGTAGCTCTTCGGTACGCGTCTGTATCGCCTTGCGTTCGCTCTCGAGGGCATTGAAAGCGTCGACATCTAACTTGAATTTTCGTTGGGCGAGGCGCTCGGCAACGGCGTGAATATCTTTACGGAGGAGATGAATATCGATCATGGGATCGCTGGGGTGGAGGATTTGCCGCCATTGTACCAATTGCCGTGAATGTTCCGCACTTGACGCGGGCAAACGAAATCGGATTGTTCGCGCGAACTCGCGACGCTATTGTCCGGGCTTAATCACTACTCCGGAAACTAAACCACTTGACACAATGTATCCCATTTTATACACTTTGAATGCCGATGATTTACGTAACCGATCGATTTGATCGATGGTTCAGGAATCTGCGCGATGCCAAAGTAAAAGCCTGCATTCAGGCGCGGATTGATCGTATTGAGGACGGCCATCTCGGTGACTATAAGTCGGTCGGAAATAAAATTTACGAGGCAAGAATTCACTATGGGCCAGGATACCGCCTCTATTTTTCTCTCCAAGGATTAGATTTCGTCCTGCTGCTGGTTGGTGGTAACAAATCTACGCAACTAAAAGATATCGAACTTGCCAAAATCGAGCTTGGTCGACTAAGAGACAGCATATGAAAAAACATGTTTTGAAAAAATGGGATAGCGCTGAACATCTTACTGACGATGAATCAATTGCCTTGTACCTGCAGGCCTGTTTTGAAGAAGCGAGTGATGATGCTGCCTTTATCGCAAAGGCACTTGGCAATGTGGCGCGCGCAAAAGGGATGTCGCAGCTAGCTCGAGAAACCGGGCTAGGCCGGGAGAGTCTTTACAAAGCGTTGTCGGGAGAGGGTAATCCTAGCTTCTCGACCATATTGAAGGTTCTATCAGCACTTGGGCTGCGGCTGCACCCCCAGCCCATTAGTCATTGAGCGCCTCAAAAGCCGAGCAAACCCGTTACATACCAAGAAGTTACTTCGCCCCCTTCTCCCTCGCCTCTGCATCCAGCTTTCTCAGATACGCCAACTTCTCGGCAATCTTCCCCTCGAGTCCTCGCGGGGTGGGCTGGTACCAACCGGGGTCACCCAAACCTTCGGGCAGATAGTGTTCACCGGCAGCATAGGCTTCGGGTTCATTGTGCGCGTATCGGTATAACTTGCCGTAGCCAAGCTGTTTCATGAGTTTGGTCGGCGCATTGCGTAAATGCTCGGGTACCGGGCGGCTTTGGTCTTTGGCGACGAAGGCACGCACCTGGTTGTAGGCGTTGTAGACCGCGTTGGATTTGGCGGCGCAGGCCAAATAGACGGTCGCCTCTGCGAGCGCCAACTCCCCCTCGGGAGAGCCGAGCCGCTCGTAAGTCTCGGCAGCATCTAATGTCAGCCGCAGCGCGCGCGGATCTGCCAAGCCGATGTCTTCTGTTGCCATGCGAATCAGGCGCCGCGATAAATAGCGTGGATCGGCACCACCATCGAGCATACGTACCAGCCAGTACAACGCAGCATCGGGGTTCGAGCCACGAACGGATTTATGCAAGGCGCTGATCTGATCATAAAAAGCGTCGCCACCTTTATCGAATCGACGCAGCGCATCACCTAGCGTCTGCTGCAATAGCGCGATAGTGATTAAGTTCGAGCCGCTTTGTGCTGCGGCACGCATTACGATTTCGGTATTGTTGAGCAACTTGCGGCCATCGCCATCGGCGCTAGCAACCAACATCGCTTTTGCTTCCTCTTCGATACTGAAAACTTCATCAAGCATCAACGCACGCATCAGTAACTGCGAGAGGTCTTCGTCGCTCAGAGGTTGCAGTACATAGACTGCCGCCCGCGACAACAACGCACTATTGACTTCGAATGAGGGGTTTTCGGTAGTAGCACCGATGAAGGTGAACAGACCACTTTCTACGTGCGGCAGAAAAGCATCTTGCTGGCTTTTGTTGAAGCGATGAACCTCATCCACAAACAAGATCGTTGGACGGCCAGAAGTGGCTTGCAACAGTTGTGCGCGCTCGACAGCTTCGCGGATGTCTTTTACGCCAGACAGCACTGCCGATAGCGCGATGAATTCTGCATGGAAGCCTTGCGCCATCAGGCGCGCCAGCGTCGTCTTACCGACACCAGGCGGCCCCCACAGAATCATCGAATGAGGCTGTTTGGATTCAAACGCAACCCGCAGCGGTTTGCCAGGGCCGAGCAGATGCTGCTGGCCGATAACCTGATCAAGTGTGCTGGGGCGCAGCCGTTCGGCTAGAGGGGCAGCCATATCACGTTACTGCTGCAATAAATCAGCGCCCTTGGGCATCACGAACTTAAACTGGTTAGCAGGGAGTGTGGGGTTCTTTTCAAAGCGGGTGAAATTAATCACCGACACTTGGCCAAAGCTGTCACGCAATTCCATACCCACCGGCACACCATCACGCAGGCCGATCCCGATGCGCTCGAATTGGGTATCTTTGGTCTTGGGTATGGCCTGCAACCAGTCAATACCGTCCTTGTTACCGGCGTCGGACAAGATGAAGTTTTTTTCTAGGTCGTTGCTACCAAACAGAATCGCCGCAGGCGACGATCCGATCGCATTGCCTAAGGCGCGTACGGTAACTTGATTCAGGTCTTGATCATGGATGTACAAGTTGTTGCCATCCGATTGCAGTACCTGCTCGTAGGGCTTTTTGTAGTTCCAGATGAATTTACCCGGGCGTGAAAACGCGAAGCTGCCGCTCGACTGACTCGATACGCGCAGTTTATCGCCTTCGCCTTTGACCATACGCTGATTAAAATCGCCACGTGCTGAGCGAGTCTCGGCGACGAAGCGCTTGAACTGTTCAAGTCCATTGGCATAGGCCGTGGTTGTCAGACTAGCGAAGCAAACTATCGACACTACACTCGCGACCCCTGCAATTACACCAGGGAACAAGTTCAACAGCGGGCGTGGCTTGATGGCATTCATTCGGGCTGAGTATTCGGTACCAATATTTCGCGATTGCCATTCGACTGCATGGATGACACTAAACCACTCTGTTCCATCTGCTCGAGCAGCCGGGCAGCGCGGTTGTATCCAATGCGCAGATGACGCTGTACTAATGAAATCGATGCTCGACGATGCTTGAGTACGATGGCCACTGCCTGATCGTACATCGGGTCAGCTTCGCCAGATGGGCCCTCAAGACCACCCAATTCACCACCCTCGGCAACACCGCCTTCAAGGATGCCCTCGATGTAGTTCGGTTCGCCTTGTGCGCGCAAATGTTCAACCACGCGATGCACTTCTTCATCAGAGACAAAAGCACCGTGCACACGTACTGGAAAACCAGTCCCCGGTGGCAGATACAGCATGTCGCCCATGCCGAGCAATGCCTCGGCACCTTGTTGATCGAGAATGGTGCGCGAATCGATTTTTGAAGACACCTGGAATGCAATACGCGTCGGTACGTTAGCTTTGATCAGGCCGGTGATGACATCAACCGAGGGGCGCTGGGTTGCCAGAATCAAATGGATACCGGCGGCGCGTGCCTTTTGCGCGATACGTGCGATGAGCTCTTCTACCTTCTTACCGACCACCATCATCAGATCAGCCAACTCATCGATGATGATGACGATGGTGGGCAGTTTCTCGAGCGGCTCGGGTGCGTCTGGTGTCAGGCTGAACGGGTTGGGAATTTTTTCTGACTTCTTGCTTGCATCAGCGATTTTTTGGTTGAAGCCAGCGAGATTACGCACACCGAGCTTGGACATCAGCTTGTAGCGACGCTCCATTTCATTCACGGCCCAGTTAAGCGCATGGCCAGCTTGGCGCATGTCCGTCACGACAGGCGCCAGCAGATGAGGGATGCCCTCGTAAATCGAGAGCTCCAGCATTTTTGGATCGATCAGGATCAAGCGCACCTGGTTCGGATCAGCTTTGTAGAGCAGCGACAAGATGGTGGCGTTGATACCGACCGATTTACCCGAACCGGTGGTACCCGCCACCAAGAGGTGCGGCATCTTGGCAAGGTCAGCCACCACGGGGTTACCGGCGATATCTTTGCCCAAGCCCACGCTCAGCAATGATGCAGTGTCGTTGTAGACCTTAGAGCCGACGATCTCCGACAAACGCACAATCTGACGCTTGGGATTCGGCAGCTCAAGACCCATGTAGTTTTTGCCAGGGATGGTTTCCACCACACGGATCGAGGTTAGCGACAGGGCGCGCGCCAAGTCGCGTGCCAGATTCACGATCTGGCTGCCCTTGACACCCGTTGCAGGCTCGATTTCGTAGCGCGTAATCACTGGCCCCGGATAAGCTGCTACCACTTTGACCTCGACGCCGAAGTCACCGAGCTTTTTCTCGATCAGGCGGCTGGTGTACTCCAGCGTTTCGACGCTGACGGTTTCTTGTTCTACCGGTGGCTCATCAAGCAGCGATAGCGGCGGCAGGTTGGTATCGGGCATGTCGAGGAACAGTGATACCTGCTTCTCTTTCTCGACGCGCTCGGATTTCTGTACATGCACTACTTGCGGCACGATTTGTATCGGTGGTGCCTCGACAAATTTTTCGCGCTCTTTGACCACAGCCTCTTCGCGCTTGACGATCGCTACTTCCCCGATCTTGCGATCTTGATACGCACGGTACATTTGCAGCACCCAGTTCGCGGTACCTTCGATCGCGCCGCCGAGTCTCTCAGCCACTGCAAGCCATGACACATGAAAGCAGAGCGAGAAACCCAGGCCGAACAGCATCAAGAGAATGAGTGTGGCGCCATTGAATCCGAGTGAGCTTTGCGCAAAGCTACCCAGGGTCTCGCCGAGTACCCCGCCGGGGTCGCGCGGCAACTGTACTTTCCAGCTGTACATGCGCATGTACTCAAGTGCTGAGCTACCCAGCACCAGCAATACAAAGCCACTGCCGCGAATCGCAACCTCGTAGCGGTGGCGTTTATCCTGCTGTTTATTTAGCAAGAAACGGTTGGCGAGATATCGGTAACTCACCCAGACCGATGCCAGTAGCGTGATGCAGAACCACCAAGCCGAGAAGCCGAACACGTACAGCATTAAATCGGCCAACCAGGCGCCGGCCGAGCCACCCCAGTTGTTCGGGCGGGCGCTCATGCCAGCATGTGACCAGCCAGAGTCTGCTGGGGTATAGGTGTAAAGCACCAGCGTCAAATAGACGCCAAGCACTGCGAATGCAACCCAGCGCGCCTCGGACAACAAACGCAGCAGTCGGTTGGGCAGCGGGTCGGTGGTGGTCTCGGGCTGCGGGCGCGAGGAGCTAGTGCCGGTTCGGGTCATGGATGACTGTTTTTCTGCAGCCCGCAGCGAGTCGGGCTGTTCCACTATAATTTCGGTCTATTTTGCGGGGCAACATCGCAACTTCCAAGGCCGGATGATACTCCGTCCGAGCGCCTAAAACCGCGAAAGCAAGCTGCCCCGCCACCCGTTTTATTGTTCATCGCAGAAGATTCCCATGTCCATTACCAAGCACGCTCGTGTTCTGATCGTTGGTTCCGGCCCGGCCGGCTACAGCGCTGCGGTCTATGCCGCCCGCGCCAATTTAAACCCGGTATTGGTGACCGGCGTCGAGCAAGGCGGTCAGCTGATGACCACCACCGACGTTGAAAACTGGCCCGGTGACCCGATGGGGGTTCAAGGCCCCGAATTGATGCAGCGCCTGCTGCAGCACGCCGAACGTTTCAACACCGAGATCGTGTTCGACCATATTCATACCGTCCACCTTAACCAGCGCCCATTCCGCCTGGACGGCGATAGCGGCAGCTATACCTGCGACGCGCTGATTATCGCGACCGGCGCCTCCGCACAATATCTTGGGCTACCCTCGGAGCAGGCCTTCATGGGTAAAGGCGTATCGGCCTGCGCCACCTGCGATGGATTTTTCTATAAAAACCAAGAGGTTGCCGTGGTTGGTGGTGGCAACACCGCAGTCGAAGAGGCGTTGTATTTGTCGAATATCGCGAGCAAAGTGACCATGATTCACCGCCGCGACAAGTTCCGCGCCGAGCCGATCATGATCGATCGACTGATGGCGAAAGTGAATGAAGGCAAAATCGAGATTAAATGGAATCACACGCTCGATGAAGTAACGGGTGATACCAGCGGCGTGACTGGGTTAAAAATCAAAAGCACGACCGATGGTGCGGTTTCTTCACTGACCGTCCACGGATTGTTTGTGGCGATCGGACATAAACCGAATACGGGTATTTTTGAAGGCCAGCTGCAAATGAACAACGGTTACATCGTGACGCGTAGCGGTTTGGACGGCATGGCGACCATGACCTCGGTCGAAGGCGTGTTCGCGGCGGGTGATGTGCAGGACCATATCTACCGCCAGGCGATCACCAGTGCGGGTACGGGATGTATGGCGGCGCTGGATGCTCAGCGGTATCTTGAAGCACAAGAGTAAATTTCAGCGCACACTCGCTTAACTTGCGGATACTGGATCCCGGCCTGCGCCGGGATGACTCATCAAGCGGTGCCTGCTTTTAACTACGCGCCGGGACGACTCATCTGGCA
>CAZLJL010000090.1:0-6842 GCA_964559785.1 uncultured Bifidobacterium sp. | reverse complement strand
ATAACGCCAGCTACTACCATCCGCCGATTGATCGCTATGAATCGATTGAGGTCAGCAAGGGTAGTCAGGTGATTCGCTTTGGACCGCAGACCGCCGGTGGTGTCATCAACTACATCACACCGGAGCCACAAAAAGAGTTTGGTGGACTGGTTGGTCTTTCTGCAGGTACGCGCGGTTACCTCAACGGCCATGTGATGGCGACCGGCAGCGGCGCCATACTTGACCTCTACCGAAAAGAATCCGATGGCGCGCGCGACAATATGCACAGCCGTTTGGATGACTTGAATTTCAAATGGGCCGGGCAGTTGAATGACGACCACAAGCTGGTCTTGCGCGCGACCTATTTCAAGGAGTATTCACAACTGACTTACTCCGGTCTCACACAGACCGAGTACGCAAATCTCGGGCCTCGTTATAACCCGTTCAAAAATGATTTTTTCGATGCCAATCGGACAGGTCTGTCGGCGACGCACGAGGTGCGTCTTGATGCAGATACCAAGGTACTGACCAGTATTTATGGCGCGTACTTTGATCGTGACTGGTGGCGGCAAGCGTCGGAGACAAGAGCCTATGCGGTCGGGGCGCGTGATGCATATGACAGGGCTACGCTTAACTGTGATCCAGTGAGTGGTGCATCAAGCGTGCGTATATTGGGTAACGCGCTCGGGGACCCTGATCTAGCGGGCTGTCGCATGCAAGGGAGACTGCGTACGTATTCGACGGCAGGTATTGATACCCGGGTACAGCAGCAATCTGCGGCATTTGGCTTGAAACATGAACTGGAGTACGGAATGAAGTTCCATCATGAGCTTCAGCGCCGACGCCAAGAAAATTACCTGACCTATTCAGATTATCTGGCTGGTCAGAATATGACGGTTGGAGAAAATCAAAAGCGATCCACTGAAGCTGTATCTGTATTTGTTACTAGCAAGACAAGCCTTACCGATCGTTTACACATCACGCCGATCATCAGGGTCGAGCATTTCCAGCATAAGCGAACTTTCCTCACTGACGACAATACGACAACCGCAAACTCAGGTGCTATCAAGGCGACCTTCACCGAATTGATCCCAGGTGCGGGAATGGTCTACTTGATTGATGAGCGCAATACGCTTTATGGCGGTGTACACCGAGGGTTTAGTCCGCCTCGGGCTGAAGATGCGATAAACGGTATTGGTACGACGATAGAACTGAAAGCCGAACGAAGTATCAATGCTGAGTTGGGATGGAGATCGGCTTTATCCAAAGATATTTCGTTCGACGCAGCGGTATTCAGGAATAACTTCAGCAACCTGGTTCAGGTAGGAAGCATTGCCGGTGGTTCAACGAATTATTCTGAAGGTAAGGCTTTGTTTCAGGGGGTCGAGTTTGCAGGACAGATCAATAAGCTGACACAGGCACTCGACGGCAATCTTTTCTTGCGTACGGCGCTGACTTGGCTACCGGTGGCAGATCAGCAATCAGACTTCATCAGTCCTTCGTCTGGTTCTGCAGTTGTATCCCAAAAGGGCAAAAGACTTCCGTATGCCCCAGAGCACTTGCTTAACCTGACGATTGGTTACAGAGCACCATCAAACTGGAATGTTCGTGCGGAGTACGTCTTCGTTGGTAAGCAATACTCAGATTTTTCTAACACGGTATCACCGGCTGCCAACCCAAATGGGCAAGTCGGATTAATCGATGCCTACGGTATCTGGAACGTGGTGGCTAACTACACCGTGGGCTCGGCAACCCTGTTCATCACCGCCAAAAACCTGACCGACCACACCTACATCGTCGACCGCACCCGCGGTATTCAAGTGGGTATGCCGCGCACCTTCCAAGCAGGCATCAAGTATGCCTTTTGAGTCGACTATCTGATCGCAGATGGCGCGTCGAAGCCATCGGAACTTGGCTGGAACTACGCCTGAAGAGCTGCGGGGGAGGGGAATTAGGTGGGGTGACCGATGGGACTCGAACCCACGACAACCAGAATCACAATCTGGGACTCTACCAACTGAGCTACGGCCACCATTGAAGCAAGTCCGCCATTATACAAAAAACGAGGCGGCAGGCCAGTAATCAGTCCTTAATGTTTGCGCCGCTGACCAATTCAATCGGTGGATCAAGCTGTAAAAGCTTGGAAAACGCCAGTGCTAGTGAGCTGTGGCTACCTGTTGTGAATGCCAGCAACTTATCCGGCGATGGTGACTGCGTCAGTAGGTCACGCTGGATTAGAAGGCGGCATAGCTGCTGCGCTACGGGTTCACCCGTATCGACGATGCTCACGTTCGGCCCGGCAATCTCACGTATCAGCTGCTCTACAAAGGGATAGTGCGTGCAGCCGAGCACGAGCGTATCTGCCCCTTGCTCAACCAATGGCTTCACATAACGCTCTACCAGTTGATAGGTTTCGCGCGAGCTGAGTTCACCTTTTTCGATTTGGTTGGCGAGGCCATTACACGCTTGCAGCAAAAACGTGACCTTTGCATCTTGCGCTACTTGCGCTTGCAGCTTGAGGAATTTCTCGCTTGCGAGTGTGTTGGCGGTCGCCAGCACACCGATGGTGCCGCTGCGACTGAGACTGGCCGCCGGCTTCAATCCTGGCTCAACCCCGACTACGGGTAACTCAGGGTAACGCGCACGCAGCCCTGCAATCGCAGCCGCAGTGGCGGTATTACAAGCCACCACCAAAGCCTTCACCTGCTGCGTGAGCAAGAACGCAGCAATCGATACCGTGCGCTCCACAATCACTGCCTCTGGTTTTTCGCCATAAGGTGCGAAGCCGGAATCGGCAAAGTACAGCAGCGATTCTTCAGGCAACAAGGTGCGTACGTGTCTCAGCACCGATAAGCCGCCGATACCTGAATCGAAAATGCCGATCGGTGCCTGACGATTGAACTGGAAAATGGAATCAGCCAAGCGTAATCGGAATACCAGAAAAATTACCGGTAGCGATACGTTCCTGCCATTCCTTTGGACCGGTCTGATGTACCGAGCTGCCTTCTGCGTCGACGGCAACAGTTACTGGCATATCCTTCACATCAAACTCGTAGATCGCTTCCATACCCAAATCGGCGAAGCCGACAACCCGCGCTGACTTGATCGCTTTGGATACCAGATACGCAGCCCCGCCCACTGCCATCAGATAGGCCGAGCGATGCTTACGAATCGATTCAATCGCTATTGGCCCACGTTCTGCTTTACCAACCATCGCGATTAGACCAGTCTGCTCCAGCATCATGTCGGTGAATTTATCCATACGCGTCGCAGTGGTTGGGCCAGCAGGGCCCACTACTTCATCGCGCACTGGGTCAACCGGACCGACGTAATAAATAACGCGGTTCTTGAAATCAACTGGCAAAGGCTCGCCTTTGGCGAGCATGTCTTGAATGCGTTTATGCGCTGCATCGCGTCCGGTCAGCATCTTGCCGTTGAGTAGCAGGGTTTGACCCGGCTTCCATGAGGCGACTTCAGCAGCGGTGAGTGTGTCGAGATTGACGCGATGTGATTTTTGCGTATCCGGCATCCAATGCACCTGCGGCCATTCGGATAGCGCAGGTGGCTCAATGTACGACGGACCCGAGCCATCCAGCGTGAAGTGTGCATGTCGAGTGGCAGCACAGTTTGGAATCATCGCCACCGGCTTGGAGGCAGCATGGGTTGGGTACATACTGATCTTTACATCCAACACTGTGGTTAGGCCGCCTAAACCTTGTGCGCCGATACCGAGCGCGTTGACTTTCTCGTACAGCTCAATGCGCAACTCTTCCAGCTTGTTTTGCGGGCCACGCTGGAGTAGCTCGTACATATCGATGTCATCCATCAGCGATTGCTTGGCGAGCAGCATGGCGCGCTCTGCGGTGCCACCAATACCAATGCCAAGCATGCCCGGTGGACACCAGCCCGCCCCCATGGTCGGTACGGTTTTCAAGACCCAATCTACCAAAGAGTCGGAAGGATTGAGCATGACGAACTTGCTCTTGTTTTCCGAGCCGCCACCTTTGGCGGCAACTTGTACCTCGACTGTATCGCCTGGTACCAGGGTCATGTGAACGACGGCCGGCGTATTGTCTTTCGTGTTCTTACGCTCGAAGTGCGGATCAGCAACGATCGATGCGCGCAGCTTGTTATCCGGATCGTTATAAGCGCGGCGCACACCCTCATTAACGGCGTCCTCGATCGAGCCAGAAAAGCCCTCGAAGCGCACGTTCATGCCAATCTTCAGAAAGACATTGACGATGCCGGTGTCCTGGCAGATCGGCCGCTTTCCCTCGGCGCACATGCGCGAGTTGGTCAGGATTTGCGCAATCGCATCTTTCGCCGCGGGATTCTTTTCACGCTCGTAAGCCCGAGCCAGATGATGGATGTAATCCAGCGGGTGGTAATAGCTGATGAACTGCAGTGCGGCGGCAACCGATTCGATCAAATCGTCTTGTTTAATGATGGTCATGAGACAAAAATAAGTTTAGAGGAATCAGACGGCAGCCCACGATCCAGTAATGCGAAATTGGCAAGAAGCTTATTTTCTTCGCTAGCCAGGTTTGGTTCAAGCATCATGGCGAATCGGGGCGTATTACAGAGTTCGACTACCTGCCGATTAGCGCGTTCGGTCAGTATCGTGCAATGCGGCATTTTACACGCCGCGACATGCCCAACTGTCCTGCTCAAGTATGAAATGCCTAATTGCCCACGGGTGTAAGGGTGAAGTAAGTGAGCGGACTTATCTTGGGACCAAACAAGACATAAGCTGGAGACACCATGTCAGAGATCGAGTCCCTGATGCATGAGCATCGGGTCTTTCCACCCTCGGATGAAATCGTCAAGAACGCGGCCATCTCCGGGATGGACGCTTACCTCGCGCTTTGCCGCGAAGCGGATCAGGACTACGAAGGTTTTTGGCGTCGGCTTGCAAACGAACATCTGAATTGGCAGAAACCGTTTACCCGCGTGCTCGACGAGTCGCAGGCACCCTTCTATAAATGGTTTGACGATGGCCAGTTGAATGTTTCCCATAACTGCCTCGACCGTCATCTCGACAATGGTAATGCCGACAAGACCGCGATTATTTTCGAGGCGGATGACGGCACTGTCAGTCAGTACACCTACCGCCAGCTACACGCCAAGGTATGCCAGTTCGCGAACGGTCTGAAGTCGCTGGGTATCAAGCATGGCGATCGCGTCATTATCTACATGCCGATGTCGGTCGAAGGTGTCGCTGCGATGCAGGCCTGTGCTCGTATCGGTGCTACCCACTCGGTGGTATTTGGCGGCTTCTCGGCCAAGTCGCTTCAAGAGCGCATCATCGACGCGGGCGCAGTCGCTGTGATCACGGCCGATGAGCAGCTGCGTGGCGGCAAGCAACTCCCCTTGAAATCGATTGTTGATGAAGCGATTGCCATGGGTGGCTGCGAGAACATCAAGAGCGTCGTTATCTATCAGCGCACCAAGGGCAATATCAACATCGTTGCTGGCCGTGACCGCTGGTTGCATGAGTTGATGGAAGGCCAGTCAAGCGAGTGCGAGCCGACCTGGGTAGGCGCGGAGCACCCGCTGTTTATTCTGTATACCTCGGGCTCCACCGGCAAACCCAAAGGTGTGCAACACGCGTCGGGTGGTTACCTGCTGTGGGCGATGCTGACCATGAAATGGGCGTTTGATATCAAGCCCAATGATGTTTTCTGGTGTACCGCAGATATTGGCTGGGTCACTGGACACACCTATATTGCCTATGGCCCGCTGGCGGCCGGCGCGACTCAAATTGTCTTTGAAGGGGTACCGACTTACCCGAATGCAGGTCGGTTCTGGGACATGATCCAGCGCCATAAGGCAACGATTTTTTATACCGCGCCTACTGCGATTCGCTCCCTGATCAAAGCCTCCGAGGCTGATCAGGCAGTACATCCTCAGCGCTACGATCTTGGCTCGCTGCGTCTACTCGGATCGGTCGGTGAGCCGATCAATCCTGAGGCATGGATGTGGTACCACCGGAATGTTGGTAACGAGAAGTGCCCGATCGTGGATACCTTCTGGCAGACCGAGACCGGCGGTCACATGATCACCCCATTGCCAGGTGCAACGCCATTGGTACCGGGATCTTGCACGCTGCCATTGCCGGGTATTCAAGCGGCGATTGTGGATGAGGTGGGCAATGATATGCCGAACGGCCATGGCGGTATTTTGGTAGTGAAGCGGCCGTGGCCATCGATGATTCGTACGATCTGGAATGATCCGGAACGTTTCAAGACCAGTTATTTCCCTGCCGAATTGGGCGGCAAACTTTACCTTGCAGGTGATGGCGCAATCCGCGACGCGAATAACGGTTACTTCACCATCACCGGTCGTATCGACGACGTGCTGAATGTGTCAGGACACCGCATGGGCACGATGGAGATCGAGTCTGCACTGGTAGCGAACCCCTTGGTGGCTGAAGCGGCGGTGGTTGGTAAACCTGATCCCACCACGGGCGAATCCATTTGTGCTTTTGTAGTGTTGAAAGGTCAGCGTCCGGCGCCCGACGACGCGGCGAGGGTCGCCAAAGAGTTGCGTGACTGGGTAGGTAAAGAGATTGGACCCATCGCGAAACCGAAAGAGATTCGTTTTGGCGACAACCTACCCAAGACTCGCTCGGGCAAGATCATGCGCCGCTTGTTGCGGGTGCTCGCCAAGGGTGAAGAGATTACGCAGGATATCTCCACACTGGAGAACCCAGCGATTTTGGAGCAGCTCAAGCAGGCCAGTTAAACCTAGTACTGAGGCGATGCAGCCAAGCTTCGCCTTTGTTGTCAGGCAGTTGGGTAATGCAGTAACGGTTTGTGGGGGAAGGTAATAGGGCTCACTCCGATGGCCCTAGAACCGGATTG
>CAZLJL010000089.1:0-6886 GCA_964559785.1 uncultured Bifidobacterium sp. | reverse complement strand
CATTGTCGCGCGCGCTTGAAGTCCGACCGCCTGTGATCAGCAAAATTCGCCACCGCACTCTACCGGTAGGCGCATCCCTTTTGATCCGCATGCATGAAGTGACCGACCTGAGTATTCGCGAATTGCGCGAGTTGATGGGCGACCGTCGTAAGCGTATGCGTATCAGTGATGTGGATGGCAAGCCAAGAAAGTCTGACGACGACGATATCTGAGCGGATTCGTCGCCGGAGTTAAGACTCAACCCCGGAAATTCGCGCCGATCACGGTCAGCAATAGCATCAGCACCACCACCGTGGTCAGCCGCTTGCGCATGGGGATCATCCAATCCGGCATGCCGTAAGCGGGATACAGCTGCTTATCGACTTGCAGGGCTGCGATAAAGCCAGCCATCATCACCGCAAAACCAAAACCGCTGAACAGCGTCGCGCACCAGGCAATCAGCGAGGGCGTGACGCCCCAAGCGAGTGCTCTGCGCGATATTTCCTCTGGCAGCGTATTCGATAACAGCGCTACCCCCCAGTGCACGCCACCCAGAAAAGACAGGATCACCATCGCATAGGCGAGCTGTCCTTTGACGAAGTCGCCGATCCATGTGGCATCTGCTGTCCAAACACCCAGCGTCATCAAAAAGAAGGGAATCAGTCCGGCATAGCCGAGCTGAAGTACCAGACGTTTGTTTAACGATTCGGGTTGCATGTGGGATCAAGTCTTGAAGATGCGCGCATTGTACGAGAATCGTCGCTACCGGGACGGCAGCTTCATTGTGCAGATCGGCGATGGCGGTCTGCGCCTACCGTAGAAGTGATGCTGACCTGCTATTGGCGTACTACTCGCCTAGCCTTGGCGCTGAATAAATGACTCGACCGCCGATATCAGTGAAGCCGCTTGGTCGCGATGGGGTGAATGCCCACAATTCGCCAGCGTGACCACCTCGGTAGAGGGAAGTAACTCACGGATACGCAGTACTTGGTGCAGACTACCGTACTCATCTTGCTCGCCCTGTAACGCAAGTAGAGGGCAGCGTATGGCAGGTACTATCGTTTCGATGTTCCAATGTTCGAAAGCCTCCGATAACCAGGCATCATTCCAGCCGAAGAAAGCGGAATCTACATCATCATGATGGCGCGCCAAGCGCTCACGCAAACCTTGTTGAAGATAGGCTTCGCGCGCCAGCTTGATGCTGTGGATGCTGATGTCCTCGACGAACAGATGGGGTGCCACCACAATCGCCCCCTTCAGCGCTGAAGGGAATTGTGCTGCGTAGAGCAGGGCGATCGAAGCACCATCACTATGTCCGAACAGCCAAGGGTTTTGCACGCCGAGTTGCGCCAGCAGTGAAGGCAATACTTCATACGCCTGCCGATGCATGAAGTCGGCAGCCCAATGCTCATCGTGGGCACGCGGTGTTGATTTGCCATAGCCCGGCCGTGAGTACACCAGACCACGCATCCCGATGCGCGCGCACAGTTGATCGGGGAAGTCTTTCCAAAGCGAGACCGAGCCCAAGCCCTCATGCAGAAAAACCATGACTGGTTGTTCGGCGGCCGTATCGTTTGCGTTATCTGTATTGGCCGTATCTTCTGCGTTTAAAGTACCGTTCGCATTGGCCGCAACGGGCGCATCGATCCAGCGATACTCGATAGCTATCTCTCGACCGCACCAGTCTATCCGGAGCTCAGCCGACATTCTGCTCGCGTAATTTGAAACGTTGAATTTTTCCGGTCGCTGTTTTTGGAAGTTCGCGAATGAAATGAATCTCACGCGGGTACTTGAATGGCGCAAGTCGATTTTTCACGAAGGCCTTTAAGGTGTTTGCCAATTCATCGCTGGCAGCATCAGGCACGTGCAGAACAACATACGCCACTGTCTTGGTAAGGCCGTCTACATCTGTTTGTCCAACTACGGCGCACTCGAGTACCTGATCATGCGCTATTAATGCAGATTCAACCTCAATCGGGGACACGTACTGACCGCTCACTTTCAACATGTCGTCGCTGCGTCCCGCGTAGCAGTAATAGCCATCTGCATCGACCGTGTATTTGTCACCGCTTTTTACCCACTCGCCTTGGAAAGTGGTGGCACTTTTATCGCGACTATTCCAATACAACAGCGCAGCACTCGGGCCTTTTATATAAAGATCACCGATATCACCCACAGCCACCGGTTGCCCATGTTCATCGCGTATCGCCATCTCATAGCCAGGCACTGGCGTGCCAGAAGTGCCATAACGTACAGCACCGCTGCGATTGGAGAGAAAGATATGCAGCATCTCAGTCGAGCCAAGACCATCCAGAATGTCGCAACCGACCTGCGCACTGAATCGCTCACCCACCTCACGCGGTAGAGCCTCGCCCGCAGATACACAAAGACGCAGCTTGAGATGATCGCGATCCGGTAAAGCATCGGCGGCCAGCATCGCGACGTACAGCGTGGGCACACCATAAAACACCGTGGGCTGCTGTTGGATCAGTCGCTCGAATACAGCGTTGGGCGTTGGGCGTTCTGCCATCAGTACGACAGTGGCACCGACTGACAGCGGAAAGGTAAGTGCGTTTCCGAGGCCATAAGCAAAGAATAGTTTGGCAGCCGAGAAGACGACATCGTGTTCATTTAGGCCGAGGACCGGCTTGCCGTACAACTCGGCAGTCCAGTACAAGTTGGCGTGGCTATGAACGGTGCCTTTCGGCTGCCCGGTGGAGCCGCTCGAGTACAGCCAGAATGCGAATTGGTCGGCGTGCGTATCCGCCGACTGTGGCATTGGCGGATGCGACAGCACGCTTGCAAACGCAATATCTCGTGCATCCGTGATCTCGCCCGAGACGACGACTTTCAGGTCGTGGCCACAGGCTGATACTGCTGGATCAACGGTCGCTCTCAGCGCATCCGACACGACGATCATTTTTGCGTCACTGTGGGTCAGCATGTAGCCGTAGTTATCGGCGGTCAGTAGGGTGTTCACTGGCACCGGTACCACGCCTGCGTAAAGCGCCCCCAGAAAAGCCACCGGCAGATCGACGGTGTCGAGCATCACCAGCAACACGCGCTGCTCCGCTTGCAGACCATGGGCCAGCAGACCAGCGGCGAAGCACCGCACGCGATGCGCGAGATCGGCGTAGCTCAGCGCGCAGCGGTCGTCGCGGTAGGCAATCTTGTCCCCCCGTGCCTCGTTCAGCGTGAGCAGGTGCTGAGCGAAGTTGAAGCGCTGCGGCAGTCGCGGTGCAGCGTTCTGCATGGTTGTCTCCTGTGCGGGCTATCGCCGACATCCGGGTATCGGCAGCTTGGTATTTTTTATTTTACGAACTTATAATGCATGCCAGAACGAGTGTAAGTGCACTATCTTGCTTGCGTCAAGAAAGCCTCACCGCGAACCCATGCCATTCACCCAGCCCGCAGAGCCAAGCGCCACCCACCCCGAGGCGCACGACAAAGACCCGTTTCTCAGCGCGCTGGGTGAGCGCGTGCGCTTGCTGCGCGCGCGCCGTGGCCTGACCCGCAAAGCGCTGGCCAAGCTGGCCGACGTCTCCGAGCGACATGTCGCGAATGTCGAGACTGGTGTCGGCAACGCGTCGATCCAGTTCCTGCGCCAACTGTGCGTGGTGTTGAACTGCTCGCTGGCGGAGATGACGGGAGACGAGGCTGCTTCATCACCGGATTGGCTGATGATCCGCGAGACCCTGCGCGGCCGCAGTGACGAAGAATTAGCCAGGGCGCGCGCGGCGCTGGCCGTGCTGTTCGATCAGCCGACCAGCGAATCGACGCGCCGCCAGCGTATCGCGTTAATCGGGCTGCGTGGCGCCGGCAAGTCCAGCCTGGGTCAGGCGCTGGCGACCGAGCTAGGCGTGCCTTTTATTGAACTGTCCGCGCAGATCGAGGCCTTGGCCGGCTGCGGTATTGCCGAGATTCATGCGCTTTATGGTCAGACCGCCTACCGCCGCTACGAGCAGCGCGCCTTGGAGGAGGTGATTCGGGCCCATTCGCGGGCTGTGATTGCAACGCCGGGTGGCATTGTGTCCGAACCGGCGACCTTCAATTTATTGCTGACGCATTGCTACACGGTGTGGTTGAAGGCGACACCGGAGGAGCACATGAGCCGGGTGCTGGCGCAGGGCGACCGGCGCCCGATGGCGGGCAACCGAGAGGCCATGGGCGACCTAAAACGTATCTTGGAGAGCCGTGCCCAGTTCTACTCGAAGGCCGACCAGACCCTGGATACCAGCGCCATGCCGCCTGGGCAGGCGTTGGCATATCTGCAAGAGCAACTCACACGCTAGTCAATCCGTTGCTGAAGCGGCAATGCTTCCCTAACTGATGGATTGACGTCGCTAGCGGTACGCAATATAGTGCCGTTACTTTGATTAAAAGCATGATATTGCATCGGGAGACCTATGAGCGCCCCCTTCGTCGTTGACTATCAGACCGCCCCAGATCGTTACCGGCATTGGAAGCTGAGCGTTGACGGCACAGTCGCTACTTTGACCATGACCGTGGATGAAGACGGCGGGCTGCGCGAGGGCTACAAGTTGAAGTTGAACTCGTATGACCTGGGCGTCGATATCGAGTTACACGATGCGGTGCAGCGCATCCGCTTCGAGCATCCGCAGGTGCGCGTGGTGGTGATCGGCAGCGGCCTCGATCGTATCTTCTGCTCGGGTGCGAATATTTTCATGCTGGGTAAGTCCAGCCACGCCTGGAAGGTTAATTTCTGCAAATTCACCAACGAGACCCGCAACGGACTGGAAGATTCCAGTCGCTACTCCGGGCTGAAGTTTCTCGCCGCAGTGAACGGCGCTTGCGCTGGCGGCGGCTATGAACTCGCTGCAGCCTGTGACGAGATTTTATTGGTAGATGATCGTTCTTCTTCCGTCAGTCTGCCCGAGGTGCCGCTCTTGGGCGTGCTGCCGGGTACCGGTGGGCTGACGCGACTGACCGACAAGCGCAAGGTCCGGCATGACCATGCCGATATTTTCTGCACCACCTCCGAAGGCATTCGTGGCCAGCGTGCCAAAGATTGGCGATTGGTGGATGAGATCGCTAAACCGGCGCAATTCACACAGGCGGTTCATGATCGCGTCAGTGTGCTCGCCGCGAAAAGTGATCGACCAGCGGATGCGAAAGGCGTGTCACTCACACCGCTACAGCGCGAGTTCAACGCGCAGGGCGTGCGCTACCAGTATGTGGATGTAGCGCTGGATCGTGATGCGCGCAGCGCGACCATCACCGTGCATGCGCCATCAGTGCCGCAGCCTGGCGACATCGCCGGTATCGAGGCCGCTGGTGTTCATTGGTGGCCATTACAGATGGCGCGCGAACTGGATGACGCGATTCTGCATCTTCGAACCAATGAAATCGATCTGGGTATCTGGATATTGAAAACCGCGGGTCAGCGCGACCACATGCTGGCGTGTGATGCCAGTATGGCGACGCACAGCGCGCACTGGCTGGTACGTGAAACCATCGGTATGTTGCGGCGTACCTTCGCGCGGATTGATGTCTCCTCGCGCAGCTTGTTTGCGCTGATTGATCAAGAATCATGCTTCGCGGGTACCCTTGCGGAACTCGCGTTTGCCGCCGATCGCAGTTACATGCTGTCGTTACCCGACGCGCCACAGGATGCGCCGTCTTTGATGCTGTCGGCCATGAATTTCGGTGTGTTACCCATGATCACGGGCCAGACGCGTTTGGCGCGTCGTTTCTATGATGATGACGCCAAGCTCACGCAGTTGGAGTCAGTGATCGGTGAACCGCTCGATGCCGACAAAGCGATGGATCTCGGCTTGATCACGGCGAACCCTGATGATATCGACTGGGATGACGAGATCCGTCTCGCACTGGAAGAGCGCGCCAGCATGTCACCCGATGCGCTCACCGGTATGGAGGCGAACCTTCGCTTCAATGGTCAAGAGAACATGGCGACGCGCGTATTTGGTCGTTTGTCTGCGTGGCAGAACTGGATCTTCAATCGCCCGAATGCAGTCGGTGAATCTGGTGCACTTAAAGTCTACGGCACCGGGAGTAAAGCGAAATTCGAGTTTGATCGTGTTTAGCGCTTCGGTATTGGCTAGACCGCTTGAGTTGTTCAATGAGATCAGATAAGTCGTTAGATGAGAGAAGTATCGCCATCCGTAGCATCATTCATTACATTAGTCAGTCCCAACAGGAGATAGCGTGAGCGCCATCGATTACAGCGAAAAAATCCCGAACAACGTCAACCTCTCGGAAGACCGTGCTTTGCAGCGCGCGTTAGAGCATTGGCAACCAAATTATCTGCAATGGTGGAATGAGATGGGCCCGAATGGCTCGCAGAATTTTGATGTCTACCTGCGCACGGCGATCAACACCACCCCGGAAGGCTGGGCCCAGTTTGGTCATGTGAAGATGCCCGACTATCGTTGGGGGATTTTCCTCAATGCTGCCGAGGCGGATCGTAAAGTCAATTTTGGCGAGCACAAAGGCGAGGCTGCCTGGCAAGAAGTACCCGGTGAACATCGCGCCAATCTGCGGCGCATTATTGTTACTCAAGGCGATACCGAGCCAGCATCGGTCGAGCAACAACGTCATTTGGGTTTAACCTGTCCCTCACAGTACGATCTACGCAATTTGTTTCAAATTAATGTGGAGGAAGGTCGCCACTTGTGGGCGATGGTTTACCTTCTGCATAAATACTTTGGACGTGATGGTCGCGAGGAGGCAGAGGCACTGCTGCATCGTAACTCTGGCTCGCAGGACAACCCTCGCATCTTGCAGGCATTCAATGAAGAAACGCCCGATTGGCTGGCGTTTTACATGTTCACTTATTTCACCGACCGTGACGGCAAGTTCCAGTTGTGCGCACTGGCCGAGTCCGGCTTTGATCCGCTCTCGCGTACCTGCCGTTTCATGCTGACTG
>CAZLJL010000088.1:0-6897 GCA_964559785.1 uncultured Bifidobacterium sp. | reverse complement strand
GACACGTTCCTGTATGCCAAGTGGATTTTGCAGTCGATAACCTGTGCTTCTGCTCGTCCTGAGTCATCAGTGTGACAGGAACTTCCTGTCCCCGCGCTGAGCGATTCAATCCAGCGGCCGATGTCCCAGGCGCATGGATACTTCCTTCGCACAGGCATGGATTTTTTTCGCGCTGTCACTATCCCAGCTAACATCGAAACTGCCGGCCGGGCCAATAGCGGTGATGCCGAGCCGGATTGCGCCGCTATGCTCGAATACCGGAGCGCAGATGGCATTAATACCTGGGATAGGGTTGCCCTCTACACGCGCCATACCGCGCTTGCGAATATCCACCAAGATTTTTTCGAGCGCGCCCGACTTCATGTCCGCTGCACCGAAGTCACCGGCCACCCCACTGCGTCGCTCTTGCTCGACCATGCGCTCAACTTGCTTCGGCGGCAGGAAGGCCGCGAACACACGGCCTGTCGCAGTTGCCTGTATCGACATCACGGTGCCGGTGCGCATGTTCACGTGGATGGGATAGCTAGATTCGCTGATGTAGATAATGGTCGGACCTTGGTTGCCGAGTACAGACAGACCAATGGTCTGGTCGATATCTGCGGCGAGCTGCGAAATCGCTGGAATGGCGATCCGAACAGGATCGAGCAATTGCAGGCTGATCAGGCCCAGCTGTAACGCGAAAGGGCCGAGCTCATAACGCCCTGTCAGCGGGTTCTGCTCAATCAGTCCGAAGCTGCCGAAACTCACCAGATACGGATGTGCCTTGGCCGACGGCATACCTGACTTTTTGGCAAGCTCACCCAAACTCATGGGCGCGCCCTCCTCGACCAGCGCGGTTAGCAGACGTCCGCCGATCTCTATGGATTGAATGCCACGGCTTCGCTTGTCTTCCATGAAAAAGCTTCCGGATAGGGTGAGACTCACTTTACGGATGGCTTAAGCCAATGTAAACCATTCAGCATTATTGAATGCATTGACCTTAGACGAATGGCAGGTTAATCTATTTCCGCCAGAAATAAAAGGCCCGACTGTCTACACTGCATCGGGCCGAGGCCCGACACAGAGGATTCCATGACCGAAAAAAAATTCGCCTCGCAGGGTGACCTGCAAGAGAAAAAAACCAGTTTCATCAAACTATCCGATAACGCCTATGCCTATACGGCTGAGGGCGACCCGAACTCCGGTGTGATCATCGGTGATGATTCCGTCATGGTGATCGACACCACCGCCACGCCGGCGATGGCGCAATCACTGATTCGACATATCCGCGAGATCACTGATCTGCCGATCAAATACGTCACCCTCACCCACTATCACGCGGTACGTGTGCTGGGAGCATCCGCATATTTCAGCGAAGGTGCGCAGCAAGTCATCGCCTCACGCGGCACCTACGAGATGATCGTCGAACGCGGTGAGCAAGATATGCACTCGGAAATCGATCGCTTCCCGCGCTTGTTCGCTGGCGTCGAGACGGTTCCTGGCCTGACCTGGCCGACGCTGGTATTTGAAAAAGAGATCACCCTTTTTATGGGCAAGCTCGAAGTCAAGATCATGCATGTCGGCATGGGGCACACCAAGGGCGACACCATTGTCTGGATTCCCTCGCAAAAAATTCTGTTCTCGGGTGACCTAGTGGAATATGACGCCGCTGCGTACACCGGTGATGCACAGCTCGAGGAATGGCCACACACTCTCGAGGCTCTGCGTGCCATGCATCCCGACAAATTAGTACCTGGACGCGGCCCCGCACTGATGAATCCGAGCGAGGTCCAACAGGGTATCGACTACACCAAAGATTTTGTGACGACACTACTCAATTCTGCCAAAGAGGCAGTCGCGCAGGGACTCGATCTGAAAGGCGCAATGCAACACACGCGCAGCAAGATGGATCACAAGTTCGGCCATGTCTTCATCTACGAACACTGCCTGCCGTTTGATGTCACTCGCGCAGTGGACGAGGCTAGCGGTATCAAACACCCACGTATCTGGACCGCCGAGCGCGATAAAGAGATGTGGCACGCACTGCAAGCCTGAGCATGCATCAGGCTTACCGCTATCAATCATTTCCCTTTACACCGCCGCCGGAGTTGAGCAGTGGTGTAGCGGTACGGCACCCGTTGATCGTGATCGGCTGCGGTCCGGTCGGCTTGGCAGCTGCGATCGATGCGCGCCAACACGGCCTCCCTGTTCTGTTGATCGATGATGACGACACAGTATCGGTAGGTTCACGCGGACTCTGCTACGCCAAGCGTACGCTGGAAATTCTCGACCGACTCGGCTGTGGCGACGCTGTCGCTGCCAAAGGTGTGGGCTGGGATGTGGGCCGCACGTTTTTTCGTAGCGAAGAAGTATTCAACTTCAACCTGCGGCCACAGACCGGCTCAAAGCGGCCCGGCATGGTGAATCTGCAGCAGTACTATTTAGAAGAGTACATGGTGAAGCGCGCACTCGATGCGGGCGTGCAGATTCGCTGGAAGAATGAAGTGGTGGCTGTATCGCCTGAAGAAGATGGCGTGCATGTGGAGGTCTCGACGCCACAGGGCAATTACACGCTTGAAGCTGATTGGCTGATCGTCGCCGACGGTGCGCGCAGTCCGGTGCGCAGCATGCTGGGGCTGGACGTAGAAGGCAAGGTCTTCATGGACCGTTTTCTGATTGCCGATGTGCTCATGAAAGCGGATTTCCCTGCCGAGCGCTGGTTCTGGTTCGACCCACCGTTTCACCCGAATCAATCAGTGCTGCTGCACCGTGAAGCCGATGATGTGTACCGTATTGATTTTCAGTTGGGCTGGGATGCGGATCCCGAAGAAGAAAAAAAACCCGAGCGTGTCATTCCTCGTATCAAAGCTATGCTCGGCGATGAGCGCGAGTTCTCGCTCGAATGGGTCAGTGTGTATACCTTTCAGTGTCGTCGCATGCGCGATTTCCGCCATGGCCGCTGCCTGTTTGCCGGTGACGCCGCTCATCAAGTCTCACCTTTCGGTGCGCGTGGCGCAAACTCCGGGGTACAAGACGCCGACAACCTGATCTGGAAGCTGAAGCTAGTAATGGAAGGTAGTGCGCCCTTACGATTACTCGACTCCTATACCGATGAGCGCGGCTTTGGCGCCGATGAGAATATCCTCAATTCGACCCGCTCGACGGATTTCATCACGCCCAAGGGATCGGTGAGTCAGACTTTTCGTAACGCGGTGCTCGAGCTCTCGCGTACATTGCCATTTGCACGCAAGTTGGTGAACTCGGGACGTTTGTCGGTGCCGAGCTTCCTGACTGATTCCCTGCTGAATACCCCAGATAGCGAACCTTTCCGCGGCGATATGCTGCCCGGCGCGCCGATGGATGACGCACCACTGATGCACGATGGACGATCTGTCTGGTTGGTGGATCAGTTAGGTGGAAAATTTCAGTTACTGGTTTTCTGTGAGGATGCGGGCGCAATGCCAGAAGCCATGCAACGCCAGCTACTCGGATTGGCACATGCCGCCATACCGATTGAGGTACTGCTGGTAGCGCGCAAAGCCGGGGCGTCGCCATTCAAGGTATTCATTGATGCGGATGGTCTTGCTTTTGAACGCTACGATGCGACTGCCGGTACCTGCTATCTCGCGCGGCCTGACCAGCATGTTGCAGCACGCTGGCGCGAGATGGAAATTTCACGTGTTGTTGCATCGGTCGCCCGAGCGACGGCCAATTTTATCGAGGACTGATGATGTCACTGATCATCGAACCGAATTTCCGTGAACCAGGTAAGCGTTATTTTCGTGATTTTTCACCGGGCGATGATTTTTATCAGCTACTAATCGATACCCATCGCGGACTCAGCGAAGAACAAAGTGCGATGGTCAATGCCAAGCTGATCCTGATTCTCTCCAATCATATCGGTGATATCAGCGTGCTGCGTGAGGCGATGCAGATGGCACGCGCAGATGTCGAGTCTAGTTAAAACGAGGTCTTATGCAAATCGAACGCATTCATCACGTCGCGTACCGCTGCAAGGACGCAAAACAAACCGTGGAGTGGTACACCCGCCATTTAGGTATGGAGTTCGTACTAGCGATTGCAGAGAATGAGGTACCGTCTACCAAAGCACCCGATCCGTATATGCATGTATTTCTGGATGCAGGCGGTGGCAATATTCTCGCTTTCTTTGAATTACCAACCCAGCCGGAGATGGATCGCGATCGCAATACACCAACCTGGGTGCAGCATCTGGCCATGAAAGTGGATTCGCTCGAGACTTTGCTCGCAACCAAAGCGAAGCTCGAGGCCGCGGGCATCGACGTTATTGGCCCGACCAATCACACGATATTCAAGAGCATTTATTTCTTTGACCCGAATGGTCATCGACTTGAACTCGCCTATGACTGCGGCACGCCGGAGATGCACAGCAAACTCGATGCCGTGAAATGGGAGATGCTGGAGGAATGGAGCCGCACCAAAAAAGCGCCGCAGCATGCGGCATGGATGCATGACGGAAGTATTGAAATTTAAATGACTGTCATTAAATACCAGAAGATCTGGACCCCGGCCTGCGCCGGGGTGACGCAATTGAAAGCCTAAAGTCCTTACTGGTTTCTTGCCTACTCCGGGGTGACGCAATTGAAAGCCTAAAGTACTTACTGGGTTCTTGCCTGCGCCGGGATAACTGAATTAAAAGCCGAAAGCCCTCAAAACGTCATCCCGGCGCAGGCCGGGATCCAATAACTTCTTTTCATCAATGAGAAAGCTCGAAGTGAGTCTGCTAAACGAAACCCATGACCCCACGCTGAGCAGCTGGGTCGCCTCGGCCAATCTGCCCGGCACCGACTTCCCCATACAGAATCTACCGTTCGCAGTATTCCGCCGCAAAGGCAGCGATGAGGCTTTCCGCGGTGGTGTCGCTATCGGTGATCAGGTGTTGGATTTGGCCACCCTTAGCAGCAAGAATGTCTTCGCCGGTGAGATACAGCAAGCTGCGCTCGCAGCAGCGGGTAGTACGCTCAATGATTTCATGGCGATGGGGCAAAGCGCGTGGAGCAGCTTGCGTCTGGCTTTGTCGCGCCTGCTACGTGAGGATGCAAAACAGCAGGCCATCACAGCGCAGTGTCTGCTGGACATGGAGGATGTGGAGTACGCACTGCCCGCCCACATTGGTGATTACACCGACTTCTATACCTCGATTTATCACGCGACCAATGTCGGCAAGTTATTCCGGCCAGATAATCCGCTGCTACCGAATTACCGCTGGGTCCCGATTGGTTATCACGGACGCGCCTCCAGCGTTATTCTGTCCGGCGATAACATCCAGCGTCCGCAGGGACAGCTGATGCCACCGGGTGCTGAGCGTCCGACGCTCGCGCCAAGTAAACGGCTGGATTTCGAACTCGAACTCGGTATCTTTGTTGGCACGGGTAATTCGCTCGGTACGGCCATCCCGATCGATCAAGCTGAGCAGCATGTGTTTGGCATGTGCCTGTTGAATGATTGGTCGGCGCGCGACATTCAAGGGTGGGAATATCAACCACTCGGGCCATTTCTTTCCAAGAGCTTTGCCACCAGCATCTCGCCATGGATCGTCACGCTTGAGGCACTCGCACCCTACCGATTAGCTTTCACGCGTGATGCGGATGAACCACAGCCACTGCCCTACCTCGACAGCGAACATAACCGCGCTGCAGGTGCATTCGACGTCCAGCTAAAAATTACGCTTGCAACCCCTGCGATGCGAGAGGCCGATCTACCGGCGCATACGATTTGCCAAACCAGTTACCGACACGCTTACTGGACATTAGCGCAGCTGATCACGCATCACACCGTCAATGGCTGCAATTTACAAGCGGGCGATTTACTCGGCAGCGGCACACTCTCTGGTCCGGAATCACATCAACTCGCTGCCATGCTCGAGATTACCCAAGGTGGAAAAATTCCCCTGATACTACCCAACGGTGAGCAACGCATTTTTCTTGAAGATGGCGATCAAGTCACGCTGCGAGGATGGTGCGCGAAGAAAGACGCAGCGCGTATCGGTTTTGGTGAGTGCATCGGAAAAGTTTTAAGCCAATAACCTTAAAACTCTTCGTGGTATTTGATCATTAAAACTTAGATAATCCCGTTTTTCATAACCCTTACTCCCATTTATTCTGGTTTTTCAAGATGGAAGTCTAGGGCACGATCTCGTTCAGGTAACGCGGCGGAGTTCGCGTGCCATTCCTCACAAGGAGATCAAAATGAAGCAAGAGAATCAATCGCATTTGTTCCAGTACACACCCGAAGCCTTTCTCGAGCGGTTGTGCGAGAGACTCGGCGCACGTTCTCTTTCTGCGCTCGGCCGAGTCGTTGGACTCTCGCCCTCTGTTTTAAGCAAAGTGAGACGACGGCGCCTCGCCATCAGCAGTGAAATTCTGCTGAAAATCCACGATGCCACCGATATCCCGGTGCGCGAACTACGTCGCTGGATGGGAGACATGCGTCCCTACTTCTCACGCGTCGAACTCGCAAGAGCGAGAGCCTGATATCGGAGCGCGGCAGTCCCACTGCCGCGCTACGAAAAATCAAGAGTGCGCTGAACCCGACCTCTGCCAAGAGAGCGGGTCAATTCAACATGAAAGGACTGCATCATGACCAGAGATGAATTGATCGGGCAGTTAGCGAGTTGTGTTGGACAAGGGATGCGCGTACCAGAGGAAGCATTTCGCCTCGCCGCAAGCATCGATCTGCAGCGTTTCAAAGGTATGTCAGTTCATTCCGCCGCATTGCTGGTGCTGCGCATGGGCCTACAAAAACGTTTTCGCTTTTTCACTGTCCGTCCATCCACGGTGGAGCGCCAAGCCAGCCAGCTGTTCGGCGAGGCAGGCAAAGCCGGCAGCAAACTCTCTACCAAGCCGCCACTCGGTTTTTCCCCAGTCATTTAGCGCGGCT